>JAYUZI010000231.1:0-2518 GCA_043751915.1 Gammaproteobacteria bacterium
CCCTCCAGCACCACGGCCAGCCCGGCGGGCGTCTACCAGTTTGACACGCAGGGGCGACTCGCCAGCAGCCCCGGCACCACGGTGACGGTCGGCGCGCGCACGATCACCATCGATGCCGGCACCGGCTTCGTGCGGGTGCAATAACCATGCGGTATCTCCAGCGGCGGTGGCAACAAGGCGTCACGCTGATCGAGCTGATTGTCGCCATCACCATTGTCTCGATCGCCGCCACCACGATACTCGGCACCATGGGCACGGTCGCCAGCCGCAGCGCCGATGCGATGATCCAGCAGCAGGCCATCGCCATCGGTCAGGCCTATCTCGATGAGATCCTGCAGCGCTGGGTGGTGGATCCCAACCCGAGCGGCCCGCCGCCAAACACCGGGCGTGGCAGCTGGAATCTGGTCGACCAGTACAACGGCCTGACCGACGTCGGCGCGCGCGATCAGTTCAACAACGCCATCGCGGCGCTCAGCGCCTACACGGTCACGGTCAGCGTGGTGCCATCCAGCGCGCTCACCGGTATTGCCAGCAGCGCCGCGCGCCGCATCGACGTGACGGTCACGCACACGCCGAACGTCGCCGTGACCCTGTCGGGCTACCGGACGAGTTACTGACATGCGCCGCACCACGATCCGCACGCCGCAGCGCAGCCCGCGTCACGCCCAACGGGGTGTCACCCTGATCGAGTTGATCGTCACCATCGTTGTAGGCTCGGTCGTGGTGGCCTTCATGGCGATGTTTATCGTCACGCCGATGCAGGCTTATACCGCGCAGACCCGGCGCGCCGAGCTGGTCGACGCTACCGACAGTGCTCTGCGGCTCATGGGCCGTGATCTGCGCGCTTCGCTCCCCAACAGCGTCCGCGTGACCAGCAGCGGCTCGGTGACGGCACTCGAGTTGCTGGCGACGACGGATGGCGCCCGCTATCGCGACAGCGGCCCACTGAGCAACGCGGCGCTTGAGCTGGATTTCACGGCCGCGGATGCCGCCTTCGCGACCACGGTGCCCTTCACGCAGTTGACGCTCCCCTGGTCATCGTCGAGCTCATACCTGGTGGTCTACAACGTCGGCGTGCCGGGCGCCAGCGCCTACGAGATGGCCAACGTCATCACGCCTGCCAACACCACTATCAGCATCGGCGCCGGTTCGGCGGCGAACGAGGACCTGGTGACGCTGAGCTCGCCTTTCCGCTTCGCCTATGGTTCACCGGGTCGCCGCATCTATCTGGTGAGCGGGCCCGTGACCTATCTGTGCGATACCGCGGCCGGGACGCTGCGCCGCTATGCAGGCTACAGCATCTCCGCCGCACAGCCGGCCAGCGCAGCGGCGCTCACCGCGGCAGGCGCCAGCTCATCGATGGTCGCGACCGACATCGGCGCCTGCCAGTTCAACTACAACGCCGGCACCGCGCAGCGCAACGCGCTCGCCACCGTCACGCTGCAGCTGGCCCGGAGCGGTGAGTCGATCCAGCTGCTGAACGAAGTACAATTGGCGAATACGCCATGAACGCACGTGCAGCAAAGCAATGCTTGAGGCGCGCCGCGGGCCGCGGCTTCGCGCTGGTGCCGGCACTGTTCCTGGTCGTGGTACTCGGCGCACTGGCGCTGGTGGCGATCCGCGTCGGCACCGGGCAGCAGCACGCCGTGACCATGGGACTGCTTCAGGCACGGGCGCTGGCTGCCGCCCGCACCGGTGTCGAGTGGGGCGCCTATCGTGCGCTGGCGCCGCCACCAAACGCGCCCATCTGCCAGCCCGGCACCATACTGAATCTCAGCGAGACGGCATTGAACGGCTACACGGTGGTGATCAGCTGCAACTCCACGGCATTCTTGAATGGCGCGGCCACGAGCCATTCGTACACGATCAACTCGACGGCGACTTTTGGCACCTACGGCCAGCCGATGTACGTGCGCCGCGTGTTCAGCTCGACGTTCACGGACGCCACGTGATGCGTGCGCTGAGAATCGCACTGCTACTGCTGACGCTGTGCCGGCCCGGGCAGGCCGCCGTCAGCTACGTGGCCAGCTCGGCCCCGGCCCCAGCTTCGAACAACGTCAGTTCGATCTCGCTCACCGCACCTGCGGGGCTTGCCACCGGCGACGTGATGGTCGCGTTCCTGACGGCCAACGTCAGCAGTCAGCCCAATATCAATACGCCGCCAGCAGGCTGGACCTTGCAGCTGGAAAAGAACGACGGCGCCAATCTCGGCGTCGTCGTCTACTACCGGGTGGCCACATCGGCGGACGTCGCAGGCACCACCACCTACAGCTGGGGTTTCGACAACCCGGCACGCGGCGCCGGGGCCATCCTCGCGTTCCGCGGCGTCTCGCCGACCACCCCGATCATCGCCAGCGCCTCGAGCGCCAATGGCGCCAGCACCACCTATACAGCGCCCTCGATCGCCCCCAGTGTTACCAACACGATGCTGGTCGCGCTCTATAGCGCCGGCAATGGCGGCGCGAGCGCGCTCTCGAACCCCGCCGGGCTGACCCAGGCCTTCGACGTCAATACCGGC
>JAYUZI010000232.1:0-6469 GCA_043751915.1 Gammaproteobacteria bacterium
GTCAGCCCGCGGCGTTGTCGAGAGCCATCATGTCGCAGTCCGCGCGCCGCCAGTTTGAGTCCGAGCAGTCCGCCGCAGGCGCCGTCACGGGCGCGGGCCGCAGGTCACCGTTTGAACGACGCGCGACGCTGGTCGTGCAGTTTGCGATGGAGCTCGCGGGCCTCTCGGCTGGGCAGGTCACGGGCGACATCACGCTGCCCCTGTCTGCCGCCGAATTCCAGCGCGAACTGCAGAGGCGCTATGGCGACGCGCATCCCGAGCTTGCCTTCCGCTCCATGGCCACGGTCGAGCGCGCCCGGCTGCAGCGCGATCGCCTGCCACTGCTCCCGCGCATCATCCTGCGCCAGGGACCTCCGCCGCGCGCCCAGCGCTGAGGCGGAGCACCCACCGGACCAACCGCCAGCCTCGTGACCAAGGTTACCGTGCCCGACATCGCGGACCTGGCGGCAAGGGCCGGCCGTACCCTCCTGGCGGCCGGACTCAAGGTCGTCACGGCTGAATCCTGCACCGGCGGTGGCGTGGCCGTCGCGCTCACCGACGTGCCGGGCAGTTCGCAGTGGTTTGAGCGCAGCTATGTCGCTTATTCGAATGCTGCGAAAGTGCAGGACCTCGGCGTTGATCCGGCCACCCTCGAGCGCCATGGCGCCGTCAGTGCCGCGGTGGTGGAGGCGATGGTGGTGGGTGCGCTGGCCGCCTGCGGGGCCGACGTGGCGGTGGCCGTGAGCGGCATCGCTGGGCCCGATGGTGGCACGCGTGACAAACCGGTCGGCCTGGTCTACCTGGCCGCGGCGCGACGGGGCGACGGGGTGCACGTGCTGCGCGAGCATTTCCACGGCGATCGGACCGCGGTGCGCCGCGCCGCGGTGGCCGCCGCGCTCGCCCTGATCGTGCGCGCCGCGGAATCGGGGAGTTTCGAGGCAACTACCTGAGATTTACAGTCCGCTCCGCAGGCCCGATATGGGATAATTGCTCCCACATCACCAGAGGTGTTCAGCGCATGGAAGACAATCGCAAGAAGGCCCTTGCCGCCGCACTCGGCCAGATCGAAAAACAGTTCGGTAAGGGCTCGGTCATGCGCCTGGGCGACGCGCCCGCCATCTGGGACATCGAAGCCGTCCCCACCGGCTCGCTCGGCCTCGACATCGCCCTGGGTTGCGGCGGTCTGCCGCGCGGCCGGGTGGTCGAGATCTACGGCCCTGAATCTTCGGGCAAGACCACACTCACGCTTGCGGTGGTCGCCGAGATCCAGAAGCGCGGCGGCACCGCGGCATTCGTCGATGCCGAGCATGCGCTCGACCCGGCCTACGCCGAGAAGGTCGGCGTCAACATCCAGGAACTGCTGGTTTCCCAGCCCGACACGGGCGAGCAGGCCCTCGAGATCACCGACATGCTGGTGCGCTCCGGCGGCGTCGATCTCGTGGTCATCGACTCAGTCGCCGCGCTCACCCCGCGCGCCGAAATCGAGGGCGAAATGGGCGAACTGCAGGTCGGGCTCCACGCGCGCCTCATGAGCCAGGCGCTGCGCAAACTCACCGGCAACATCAAGCGCTCCAACACCATCGTCATCTTCATCAACCAGATCCGCATGAAGATCGGCGTCATGTTCGGTTCGCCGGAAACCACCACCGGCGGCAACGCGCTCAAGTTCTACGCCTCGGTGCGGCTCGACATCCGCCGCATCGGTGCCATCAAGAATGGCGAAGAGGTGGTCGGCAACCAGACCCGCGTCAAGGTGGTCAAGAACAAGGTCGCGCCGCCGTTCCGCGAGGCCGAGTTCGAGATCATGTACGGCCAGGGCATCTCGCACGAAGGCGAGATCGTCGAGATCGGCTCGAATAACGGCATCATCGAGAAGTCCGGCTCCTGGTACGCCTACAAAGGCGAGCGCATCGGCCAGGGCAAGGATAACGCCCGCGAGTTCCTCAAGACCCACAAGGAAATCGCCCGCGAAATCGAAGACCTGATCCGCGCCAAGCTCCTGCCCGTAAAACTCCGTGCCGAGCCTGAGGAAAAGAGCGCCTAAGCGCCGCACCGCCTCCGACCCCATGGACGCCGCGGCCGCCGAAATGGCGGCCATTGCGCTCATGGCGCGCCGCGACTACGCCTGTGGCGAGCTCGCCGGCAAGCTGCGCGAGCGCGGGTTCGGCGCTGCCATCGTGCAGGCGCTCGTCGATGACCTGCGCGGCCGGCGGCTCCTCAACGACGAGCGCTACGCCGGGCACTTTGTGCAGTACCACCTCTCGCGCGGGCAGGGTCCGCAGCGCATCCGGCGCGACCTGCAGGCCTTCGGGGTCGACGGCGCCCTGATCGACGCGGCGCTGGCTGCGGTGCCCGACTGGTCGGCTGTCGCCTGCGGCGTCCGCCGCCGACGCTTCGGGGCCGAGCCGCCCACCCAGTGGGCGGAAAAGGGTCGCCAGGCCAGATTTTTGCAATATCGCGGCTTTTCCAACGATCATATCCGCTCCGCCTTGGGGCCCGAGCTCGAACTGGATCCATGACAGTCCAATATGACTGAAGACAAACCGCCATTCATGAGCGCGAGCGACGTGCGCCGCGCCTTCCTCGAGTTCTTCCAGGAGCGCGGCCACCGTGTGGTGCCGTCCTCCTCGCTCGTCCCGGGGAACGACCCGACGCTCCTCTTTACCAACGCGGGCATGGTGCAATTCAAGGATCTGTTCCTCGGCAAGGAACAGCGCGACTACCAGCGCGCGGTCACCAGTCAGCGCTGCGTGCGTGCCGGCGGTAAGCACAACGATCTCGAGAACGTCGGCTACACCACGCGTCACCACACCTTTTTCGAGATGCTGGGGAATTTTTCCTTTGGCGATTACTTCAAGCGCGAGGGCATCCGCTTCGCCTGGGAGTTCGTCACCGAGCGCCTCCGCCTCGATCCCGAGCGGCTGTACGTCACGGTGTTCCGCGACGACGACGAGGCGGCGCAGCTGTGGGTGAATGAAGCCGGCGTGCGTCCGGAACGCATCACGCGCATGAGCGAGAAATCGAATTTTTGGGCGATGGGCGACACCGGACCCTGCGGCCCCTGCAGCGAGATCTTCTACGACCACGGTCCCGAGGTGCAGGGCGGCCCGCCCGGCTCGCCCGACGAGGATGGCGATCGGTACGTCGAGATCTGGAACCTCGTGTTCATGCAGTACGAGCGGACAGCCGATGGCGTGCTCACGCCGCTCCCCAAGCCTTCGGTCGACACCGGCGCCGGCCTCGAGCGGCTCGCCGCCGTGATGCAGAGCGTCCATTCGAACTACGACATCGACCTGTTCCAGGACCTGCTGAAGGCGGCCACCGAGGTTACTGCGTCAGCCATGGGCGCCGTTGATCTGGCATCGGCTTCACTGCGCGTGATCGCCGATCACATCCGCGCCTGCAGCTTCCTCATCAGCGATGGCGTGGTGCCCTCGAACGAGGGGCGCGGCTACGTGCTTCGTCGCATCATCCGGCGCGCGGTGCGCCACGGCTACAAACTTGGCCAATCACAGCCTTTCTTCTACAAGCTCGTGCCGGTGCTGGCGCGGGTCATGGGTGACGCCTACCCCGAGCTCTCACAGCGCGAGGCGCAGATCGCGCGCGTGCTGCGCGCCGAGGAAGAGCGCTTCGCCGAGACGCTCACCACCGGCATGGCGCGGTTCGAGGCGCGCATGAGGGAAGCGGGCGGCAACACCGTACCAGGGGCGCTGGTATTCCTGCTGCACGACACCTACGGGTTTCCCGCTGACCTCACCGCCGACATCGCGCGCGAGCGCAATCTCAAGGTGGACATGGCCGGCTACGAACGCGAGATGGAGCAGCAGCGCGAACGCGCGCAGGCGGCCAGCAAGTTCGGCGCCGATCTCAACGCGGGCGAAGCGATCGACGCACGCAGCGAGTTCGTGGGCTACGACAAGCTCGAGGACAACAGCACCGTCGTCGCGCTCCGGCGCGCTGGCGCGCTGGTCAAGGCACTGCAAGCAGGTGAGCGCGGCGAGATCGTGCTCGCGCGCACGCCCTTCTATGGAGAATCCGGCGGCCAGATCGGCGACACCGGTGCGCTGGTGGGCAAGGGCGGTGCGAGCTTCAGGGTCGAGGATTCGCAGAAACTCGGCAAGGCCGTCGTGCACATTGGCACGCTCTCCGGCGCGGCCATCAAGGTGGGAGATGCCGTGCAGGCGCGCGTCGATGCCGCGCGGCGCGGGGCGATCCGCCTCAACCACTCCGCCACGCACCTGCTGCACGCTGCGCTCCGCACGGAACTCGGCGCGCACGTCACGCAGAAGGGGTCGCTGGTGGCGCCCGACCGGCTGCGCTTTGATTTCGCGCACTTCCAGGCCGTGACGCCCGAGGAGCTCGGGCGCATCGAGCGCATGGTGAACGCCGAGATCCGCGCCAACACCCATGCCCGCACCCGCCTCATGGATTACGACGCGGCCGTGGCCGCGGGCGCCATGGCGCTGTTTGGCGAGAAATACGAGCGCGAAGTGCGCGTGCTCAACTTTGGCGAGTTTTCCACCGAGCTGTGCGGCGGTACGCATGTCAGTCGCACCGGCGACATCGGGCTGTTCCGCATCGTCAGTGAAGGCGGCGTGGCTGCCGGCGTACGCCGCATCGAGGCCGTCACCGGCGAGGGTGCGCTCGATGCGGTGGCGAAGAGCGAGGCCGTGCTGCGCGACGTGGCCGCGCTCGTGCGTGGCACGCGCGACGATCTCGCCGATAAAGTACGCGAAGCACTCGAGCGCATCCGTGCGCAGGGGCGCGAGATCCGCTCCCTCAAGGACAAGCTCGCCTCCGGCCAGGGCACCGATCTCGCCGTGGGCGCGGTCGATGTCGATGGCACCAAGGTCATTGCCGCGAAAGTCGACGGCGCCGACAGCGGCTCGCTCCGCACTGCTGTCGACCAGCTCAAGAGCCGCCTCGGCTCCGCCATCATCGTGCTCGCCGCGGTCGAATCGCCCACCAAGGTGATCCTCGTTGCCGGCGTCACTGCCGACCGCACCGCGAAGGTCAAGGCGGGTGAGCTGGTCGGCGCCGTTGCCGCGCAGATTGGCGGCAAGGGAGGGGGCCGCCCCGACTTTGCGCAGGCGGGTGGCAACAACCCGGCGGCGCTCGATGCCGCGCTCGCCAGCGTGCTGGCGCAGGTGCGCGCCCGCTTGCAGTAGCGTCAGAGGAGAGGTCAAAGCCATGTTGATACTCACCCGGCGCGAAGGCGAGAGCGTGCGGATTGGCGATGACATCACCATCACGGTGCTGCGGGTTAAAGGCAGCCAGGTGCGCCTTGGCGTCGACGCGCCGAAGACCGTCGCCGTGCAGCGCGGGGAAATCGCCGGGCACGCCGGTGCGGCGGTGGCCGCGGCAGCAACGACGCCCAGCGCGGGCGAGGCGCCGGGGCTTGATCACGACCCACCATGCTAGGTCGGCGCCTTTACCTCAGCGAACCCCGCCAGTATCATGGCGCCCCTGCACACGCCGGGGCATGAGAGCAATTTAAACCATTGATTCGCTGCGGGTTTTAGTCAAAATCGGAGAGATGGCCGAGTGGTCGAAGGCGCACCCCTGCTAAGGGTGTAAGGGTCAAAAGCCCTTCGAGGGTTCGAATCCCTCTCTCTCCGCCAAATTTCTTCATATATTTCAATATCTTACAATATTATCGGCTCTGATTTAAACCATCTTGGTGAGTGCGACCCGAGGCGCGTAGAGCCAGTCGCGCATGTCGGGCGCCAGGCCAACTATCGGCGAGGCTGTCTGCCTGAGGTCCGGCGTCAACAGAAGTTATTTCGACGACGGAAGTATCCGACCGGCCGAGAGGTCCGCAACGAATGCAGCCAGTGGATGAACGATGATCGGGCCATCCCGCTGCGACGATTCGCCGAGGTAGATCGCGTGACAAGCGGTCAACGTCCTTTGCTGGTGCAACTCACGCAATGCTATTCCGTAGCCGGGCTTCCATTGCGGGCTGGCTTTCACTTCGATGCCGATGTGGTGCTTGCCGCGGCTCCAGACGAAATCCACTTCAGTTCCCGACGGTGTGCGGTAGTACGAAAGTGTGCCGCCGCCGTTGGAATACGCCAGATGCGCACGCAGTTCGTGGAATACCCAGGTCTCGAGCAAGTGACCGCGTTCCGCGCTGTCCAGCGGCTCGCGCAGGCGATGCGATAGCGCTCGAACCACGCCACAGTCGAATAAATAGAATTTCGGGTGCTGTGCCTCTTTCACTTTGGCTCTGGGCCGCCACGCGGGCAGCCATGCGCCCAGCAGTGTGTCGGTCAGGACATCGAAGTACCCCTGTACCGTGGGCCGCGCGACGGCGGAGTCACGCGCCAGGCTCGAAACATTAGTGACTTGGCCATTGGCGAGCGCCGCCACTTCCAGAAATCGTGCGAACGATTCAAGACTTCGCACCAGCGCCTCGGCCCGAACCTCCTGCGTGAGATAGGTCGCGACGTAGGCTTCCAGCAGATCGATGCGCGTAGCCTGGACCCGC
>JAYUZI010000233.1:0-7402 GCA_043751915.1 Gammaproteobacteria bacterium
CACCGGAAGCCCCTGCATGAATCTCGATGAACTCCGCCAGCGCCTCAACGTCCTGGATCGGCGCCTGCTTGAACTGATCGCGGAGCGCCAGGCCGCCAGCCGCGAGATCGCGCGCGTCAAGCGCGCCACGGGGCATCCGACCCGCGACTACGGCCGCGAGCGCGAGGTGATCCTCGCAGTGCGCGCCAGTGCCGCCGAGCTGGGCGTACCGGCCGACGTCGCCGAAGCGGTCATGCGCCTCCTGATCCGCTCTTCGCTGACGACCCAGGAGCAGGCCAGCGTCGCCGCCGGGGGCGCGGGCAGTGGCCAGCGTGCGCTGGTCATCGGCGGCGCCGGCAAGATTGGCGGCTGGTTCGCGCAGTTCCTGGCCTCGCAAGGCTTCGCGGTCGAAGTGGCCGACCCGGCCGGTGGAGCGGGTGCCCTCACTGACTGGCGGACCAGTAAGCTGGCACACGATTTCATCGTCGTCGCGACGCCCCTTGGCGCCACCGACGGGATCCTCCGCGAGCTGGCCGCGCGGCGGCCGCCGGGCGTGGTCTTCGATGTCGGTTCGCTCAAGACGCCGCTCCGTGGCGGGCTCGGCGCGCTGCGCGAGGCGGGAGTGCGCGTGAGCTCGATCCACCCGATGTTCGGGCCGGACACCGAGTTGCTTTCGGGTCGCCACGTGATCTTCATCGATCTGGGGGCCGGCGATGCGCTGGAGCGCGCACGTGCGCTGTTCGCGCCGACCATGGTGGAGCAGGTGGTCATGAGCCTCGACGAGCATGATCGCCTGATCGCCTACGTGCTCGGGCTCTCGCACGCGCTCAACATCGCGTTCTTCACGGCGCTGGCCGGGAGCGGCGAGACCGCGCCACGCCTGGTGCAAATGTCGAGCACCACGTTCGATGCGCAGTTCGACATTGCGGCGAAAGTGGCGCAGGAAAGCCCCGAGCTGTATTTCGAAATCCAGCGCCTCAATGACTACGGCGCCGAATCGCTGGACGCACTGGCGCGCGCGGTCGAGAGCCTGCGCAGTGCGGTCCGGTCCGGCGACCAGACGCGCTTCACGGCGCTGATGCGCGGCGGCCAGGAATACACGCAGGGCCGGCGCAGCGTTACGCAGCGGCGCGCCTGATCAAAAGGCCCTATTGGCACGTTTCAGGCCAGCAGCACCTCCGGGCGGAGCTCCCCCGACAGTTCCATGATGACATCGACGGGCAGGCCGGCACGCCGCGCGGCTTCCCGGATGGTCTCCGCGCTGTCGGCTTCATAGAGACAATAAGTCTTGCGCTTGTCCGCTGTGAGGAAGGAGTAGAGCCACTTGGCGCCAGTGGCAGCGTTCACCTCGCCGATAGCCTTGATGTCACTGGCCGTCGGGTTCAACGCCTCGGCAAAGGTGCGTTCGATCATGAATAGGGCCATGGTCATCTCCCTGTCTGGAACCACTTGTACTAGGAAATATTGCGAAGGTCATTCTGGATTGCATAGGCCGCCGCCTCGGTGCGGTTGGCGGAATTCGTCTTGTTCAGGATACTGCGCACGTGGGTGGCGACGGTATTGAGACTGATGGCGAGGACCATTGAGATGTCCTTGTTGCTGCGTCCGAGCGCGAGCAGCTGCAGCACCTCGATCTCGCGCGCGGTCAGTCCGTCCGGGAAGACGCGGCCGCCCTCGCCGCGGGGCCTGGAGCCGATCTGTTCGACCAACGCCGCCATCCCGAGCCTTGCCGCCAACTGTTCTGCATCGCCGAGCAGCGAGCGTCCACGCAACTGGTCGGCGGATTCGTCGGCGTTCGACAGAAGAGTACCGTAGTGAAAAAGCGTGCGCGCGAGCCAGGGCCATGCCGCCATCGTCTTGTTTACGCTGAGCGCAGTCTCGAAATGCGTACGGGCGCGCTGGTTATCACCACTCGCCACCGCCAGCATGCCCAGATAATGATCCGCTGCCCCGAAGCTTACGGCCCGGGGGTGATTGGCGGCGCCACCTGCATAGGGCGCCAGCAGTGAGTACAGTACCGGTGCACGTTCGCCGTCGGCGAGCCGGGCGCACGTTTCAGCGCAATACACCAGGCAGGTTACGAACATGTCGTCCCGCGGTAGGGCACGGAAGTCATCCTCCGCGACGCGCTCGAACCAGCGGCGAGCGTCCTCAAGCATGCCGAGCTCGGCGCAGACCAGCATGAGGCCCGGTATCCAGGCGGTCGCCGCGCCATTGCGAATAAACTCCGAGACCATGGGCTGCAGCGCGCGCAGCCGGCCCAGGTCACGGTTAAGTACGAACATCTGGGCGCTGTACACACCCTCGGCGTCGGGGCGGCGCATCTTGATGCCCGCAGCAAGCAACGTCTCGCTGTTCTTCTCGGCGTGCTGCCAGTCGCCGCGCAACAATGCGAGCGTCACCTCGGCAGAGCGTACATAGTACTGGTGTATACCGAAACGGGCGACGCTGACCTGGCGGTACTCACTGAGTAAACGCTCCAATTCATCAGGCCGGGCGGCTTCAAGCAGGTGCAACACTTGCCAGGAATACGCATCGCTCAGTGCCTCATCGTCGCCGCCGCGGCGTGCCGCCTCCAGGTATTGGGTTCCGAGAGAAAGCCGTACTTGCAAAGATCGTGGGTCGACCCGCAGCGCCATGATCGAAAGCTTGATGCAGGCGCACAGCGCATCGGCGTCGGACAGACGCTCGGCCATGGCCACGGCCTTCATGGTGAGCGGCTCGATGCGTGTCTGCGCTCCGGTGCTGCGCAACGCATTCGCCAGCGCGGCGAGCGCCTTGGCCCGCACGACGCTGTCTCCCTCGGGCAGCGCTGCAAGGGTTCTCTCCAGCACGGGAACGAGATGGGATTGCGGGCCGTAGGACGTCGCCCACATGAGGTGCGTGATGACATCGACGAGCAACGGGCTGCGGAGGTTCACCGCCTGCTTTACGCCTTGCAGCAGGGCCTCGGTGGCGAGCGTGGTGTCACCCAACAGGGTGTACGCACAACCTTTCCGGAAATAGACCCGCACAACCCGGACGTCGCCCTCGTGGACCTGCAAGGTAAGCGTGGCCAGCACCCGATCGTAGTGGGCGATCGCGTCCTCGTACGCACACATTTGAGTCGCGCGCTCCGCGGCTCGCAGCCCAAATATAACGGCCTGCTCGGAGTATCCGAGTGGAGCGGCCTCATAATAGTGATGCGCAATCCCCGACAGTACGGGCATCAAGTCAGCGCGGTTGATATCGACCAGTGCGTCACCGGCCCGCCCATGGAGCTTGAGGCGCTCGAGCGCCGGCAGCTCGTCATACAGCACCTCGCGTATCAAGGCGTGTGTAAACCGATAGCCGTCAGCTCCGGCGCCAGCCGCTTCGATGAGCCCCGCGCGGGTGGCGGCCTCGAGGCTTGCGAGCACCAGCTTGAATTCGCATTGGGCAACCGTCGACAGGTCCGTGGTCGCAAAATAACGACCCAGCACGGACGCCACCGTGAGCAGCTCGTTGCAGGCCTGGGGCAAATAGCTCAGTCTGCGACCGATCGTCTCCCGTACGCTGTCTGGAATCCGGATCCCGATTGGCGTGGCGCCACCGTCAGCGCCCTCCTTCTGCAGCACCTTCAACAGCTCGAGGACAAACAGCGGATTGCCGTCGGTTTGCTGATAGATCGCGTCGACCGCCGGGCGCTGGAGCGCGATGCCCAGCACCCGCTCTGCGAGATCGGCGATGGAGCTCTGGGGCAATCCCGTCAGGCGAATTCGCTCGACGCCTGTCTCGCGGCTGAGTTCACCCAGCGTGCTGAGCAGAGGTCCTTTGCGCGACACTTCTACGTCACGATATGTGCCGATGATCAGCACCCGGCTGCGTGCCAACTCCTGGCACAGAAACTCCAGCAGGGAGAGCGACGGCGCGTCTGCCCAATGCAGGTTGTCCAGGATGAGCACCAACGGGACACGCCCGGCGGCACTTATCAGGAATTGAGCGATCGCATCGAAGGTGCGGAATCGCAGGTGATCGGAAGTGACCGGGTCCGGCGGTGGACGCGCGTCGCCGTGGGCCGCGAGAACTTCGAGACCGGGAACGATCGCGGCGATGTCTTGTGCCTGTGCGGTGGTCAGCAACCGCAGCTCGCTCTCCGAAGAGGACTGGATGTATTCGCGCAGCACCTGCACCCACGGCCAGTACGGCGGTGCGCCGGGCTCTTCGTGACAGCGGCCCCACAACGCGAGCGCACCACAGTCCTCGGCGATCCGTGCGAACACATCCGCGCAACGAGTCTTGCCAATCCCCGGCTCGCCCGAAAGCAGCAGTACCTGGCGTCGCCCGGAGACCGCAGCGTCAAGCAGTTCGTGAAACTTCCCCAGTTCGCGCGCACGACCCACGAAGGTAGGGTCCACGTCTGGCAGCACCGTAATTGCGTCCGCCGCGACGCCGCTGGCCAATCCGGTCTGAGGATATTTTTCGATGTGATTCACGATGTGAATACCCGTACCGCGATGCCCGAAATACTGGCATCTCGCCGCGGGGTTTCCAGCGGGCTCGCAGGCCGAATGTACACCACGTCACCGGGGAAGACAGCACCGGCTTCTAGCTCGCCAAAGCCGGTGCTGCCGGACCTCCTGCGCCGCGGGATATCAGCCAACTGGCTGCTTGTCGCAGGAAACAATCGAGTTCCAGTCGGCGAAGCTCCCGTTCGGGTTGCGCGCCCAGGCCCAGACGTGCAACTCGAAGAACGCCGGAAGTCCGTAGCGATTCGGCGCACTGACCAGGTTCATCAGGTGGCCTTCCAGTACCGGCGGACTGCCGTCCGGGTGCAACGTGCTCCACTGGCCAGCGAGGACTATGAACTCAACGCCGACCAGGCGCACCTGCCCGCCTGGCAGCGGCTCATAGATCAAGGCTTCCGGCTCCGAGGCGTTCACAACGCCATCGCCGATGCGGGGCGGGGGCAGGCCGGCGCCGAGCGGCGGCAGAATAAAGTGCACGCCCATCGCTCCGGAGTTGGGTCCGCTCACGCAGGGCGTGCCCGGTACCCAGCCTTCGGCGATCGCGACGTTGACGTCCTTGTATCGCTCCGTCGCCGCGCGCACTTTGTCGATCAATGGTGAGGGGGTCTTCAGGACCTCAACCGCTGCTGCGGCGAACGGTAATCCCAGTGTCAACAGAACGGTCATAAGGCGGAAATTTCTTTTCATGGATTGTCTCCTTCGAGCGTCGTCGTGATTTTGCAGCTCCAAGGAAAGGGTATCGACGGCGCTCAAATGCGACCATCATCAGAATTGATGAGGGGTTACCGTGCTGAGTGACGTTAAGCTGAAGGCGTCACGTCACACCACGACCACCGCACAGCGGATCCGGACCAACGAGCATGGCCGACGTCTTTGTATCTTACGCACGCAACGACAAAGCGCGCGTCGCGCCGCTGGTAGCGGCCATCGAGGCCCAGGGCTGGTCGGTGTGGTGGGACCCCGAGATCGCCCCCGGCCAGGAATTTGATCTGCAGATCGCAGTGGAGCTCAAGAATGCCGCCGCCGTACTCGTGGTCTGGACGCCCGATTCAGTGGCGTCCCGCTGGGTGCGAGGCGAGGCGCGTGAGGGCGCCGACCGCGGCGTGCTTGTTCCCGTACGCTTCGATGGCGCCCGGTTGCCGATCGACGTGCGTACGCTGCACACGACCGATCTCGACCAGTGGTCGAAGGACGGCCAGGATCCGCAGGTGCAGGAAGTGCTGCGTGCGCTCGGTGTGATAATCGCCCGCGAGCACCCGTCCCAGCTGCCTGGCGCGAACTCCACCCTGGCGCCGGCAGCTACCGCCACTGATTCCGGTCGCATCGCGATCTGTGTCCTGCCGTTTGCCAACTTGAGCAGTGATCCTGACCAGGAACTCTTCATCGACGGCCTCACCGAGGACATCATCACCGAACTGTCGCGGTGGCGGCGCCTGTTGTCTGTCCGGTCACGTTCCGCATCGTCCCGGTATCGCGGCGCGGCCGTCGATGTGAAGCTCGTGGCCCGCGAATTGAGCGTGCGCTTTGTCGTCGCAGGGAGCGTCCGGCGCATGGGTGAGCGTATTCGCATCAGTGTCCAGCTGATTGACGCCGAAACCGGCGGCCATGTCTGGGCGGAGAAATTCGATCGCGGCGTGGAGGAGATCTTCGCCGTGCAGGATCAAGTGGTCCAGACGATCGTCAGCACCCTGGTGGGGCGGGTCGAAGTCTCCGATGCCGAGCGCGCGCGGCGCAAGCCGCCGACCAACCTGGCGGCCTACGAATGCGTCTTGAAAGGCAACGCCTTGTCCTGGGCCGATCCGGCAGGCGCGGCCGAGGCCACGCGGCTGTTCGAAAAGGCCATCGAGCTCGATCCTGACTATGCAATCGCCCACGCGTTGTTGGCTACGCTCTGCAGTGCCCGATGGCTCGACGAATGCGGCAACTCGGACGGTGCGCTGGAGGAAGCCTACGTGCTCGCGAATCGGGCGGTCGAACTCGATGCCGGCGAGAGTACCTGCCACGCGATCCTGGGCCAGGTCTGCAGGCTGCGACGCTCATTTGACCTGGCTGAGCAGTACGCGCGCCGGGCAATCCAGATCAACCCGAACAACCAGTGGAATGCCGCCGACCTGGGATCGGTACTCATGTATGTCGGTCAGGTCGAAGAGGCCGTAAGCTGGTTCACGAGGGCCAGGGAGATCGACCCTTATTTCGATCCCCCGTGGTATTGGCACGATTTTGGCAAGGCACACATGATCGCGCACCGGTACGCGGACGCGCTGTCAAAGCTGACTCATGTGCGCACGCGCCGCTATCGGCTCGCTGCGCTGATGGCAGGATGTTACGCGGAACTGGGTGATATGGAGCGCGCCAGAGCCTGCGTTGCCGACTGCCTGTCCATGCGACCGGGCTTCTCGATCGCGCAATACATGAGCAAGGAGCCGTTTCGCGATTCCGCCGCCGCCGGGCAACTGGCGGCTACGCTGCAGTTAGCGGGACTGCCGGCGTGAGCGCACCGGCAGAGGCCGCCTGGGTCAGCGCGGTGCTGCAGTTCTGGTTCGAGGAACTGCGGGATGTGCACTGGTTTCAGAGGGACGACCATATAGACGCCCTGGTTCGCGAGCGCTTCCTGACGCTGCATGAATGGATCCTCGCGCAGGGTGGCGCCGGCGTAACGACGCCGCGACAACTGCTCGCTGCGGTCATCGTCCTGGATCAGTTCTCGCGCAATCTGTTCCGAGGCACTCCCAAAGCCTATGCCGCTGACCCCGTTGCCCGCCGACTTGCCAGGACCGCGATCGAACAAGGATTTGACCTGGCGATGCACAAACGGGAACGACTGTTTCTCTACATGCCGTTCGAGCACAGCGAGGATCGCGATGATCAGGCCTGGTCAGTGCACCTGTTCGTGGTCCTGGGCGATGAGGACTGGCTCGGGTATGCCAGGGCGCACC
>JAYUZI010000234.1:0-3202 GCA_043751915.1 Gammaproteobacteria bacterium
GCAGGGCAGCGTCTGGATGCATCGGCAGACCGAGCGCACCAGCTGCGATCTGCAGCTGCCGGTGGCCACGTTGGTCGTAGACGATCCGCAGGAGCGCGCCGCTGCTGGCGGCGAATTTTCCGAACCGCTCGATGTTGCTGCGCGCGATGGCACGCGCGATCACATGCTCGGTGACCGCCAGCTTGATGCCGCGCACTTTCCGCTGCTGCACGTACGGTGCCGGCAACTGACGGGCACGCCAGACGGTCTGCTGCTGGAGCTCGCGGTCACGCTCCGCGATCATGAGTCGCGTCTGTCCGTACCAGTGCAATGGCAGCGCTCCGGCAAGCTGCTGCAGGCCCGTGGTGAATTCACGTTCCGGCAGAGCGAGCTGGGACTCGAGCCCTATAGCCTGCTGTTCGGCGCGCTGCGCGTCGCGGATGAAATCCACGCGCGCTTTCAGCTGGTGGCCCGCGAACCCTAGCGGCCGGCGACGCCGCTGCTACCAGGCGCGATTGATCAACAGCCAGGTGATCGCGCCACCTGCAATGGAGAGCAGCAGTCCCGGTGCGAGGCGCAGCGCGAAGCCCGCACCGCCGCCGCGCCAGGCGAGCGCCAGCTTGGTCGCTGCGTTGGCGCTTGTCGCCAACAGCACCGCCAGTGCGGCGCGTTCCGCCGGAAACGCCTGCGTATTGAACAGCACGCCGGCCGAGGCAGTGGCGGAATGCACATCGGCGAAGCCGCCGAACGCAACCGTCGCCACGGCATAGTGGACCCCCAGCCACCTGGCAGCGGCCGCGGTTGCGAGCAGCACTGTGGCGATGGTGCCACCCACCAGCAGGGCTTCGTGGAGCCGGAACGCACGCCGCGGAATTTGCGGACGATCCGCCGGCACCGGCCTGCTGCTTGCGGTCAGCAGCAGTGCGATGGCTGCGCAGATCGCCAGCGCTGCCAGCAGCGGCCAGATCAACTCGCGCAGCAGAGGCGGACTCACGACCGTCAGCACCAGCACGAGCTGCACGAACGTGGCCACCGACGAACAGGCCGCGCCGGCCAGCGCGACCCCGCGCAGGCCGGGCTCGGCGCGCGCGCGCGCCCATGGCGGCGTGCGCGGCGGAACTGGAGATGAATCCTGCGGCCAGGCCCGCCAGCGGCAGGCCCCGGCCGGGGCCGAAGACGCGCAGCGCCAGGTAGCCGAGCGCGTTGATCGCCATGACCAGTACAGTGAACTTCCACACGACGCGCGGATTGAAGGCGCCGAAGGGGTCAAGCGCGCGGTCGGGCATCAACGGCAGCACCACCAGCGCACAGGCCGCCAGCAGCAGGCCATCGTGGACTTCCTGTGCAGTGAGCTGTTGCCGCACGAACCGGTGCAGCTGATCGCGTGCCGCCAGTGCGATTGCCAGCAGTGCACCAATTCCGGCGGCCAGCGCCGGCGCGTTGCCGCTGAGTACGCCGAGCAGAAAGGTCGCGAGCAGCGCGACTTCCGTGGTCATGCCTGGATCGCCGGAGCGATCGCGCCGGTAGGCGCTGACCGCCAGCGCGGCCACGGCCAATGCCATCGCGACCGGCATCACCGGCGCGCCGGTGAGCGCGCTGAGCACGCCGAGCAGGGCCACAATCAGGAAGGTGCGCACCCCGGCAGCCCGTCGTCCTGGGCCCTCGCCCTTGCGCCGTTCACGATCGACTCCCACCAGCAGGCCGACGCCGCTGGCCACGGCGATCGAGATCAGTTGGCTCATCTGCATGCGGATTGGCCGGTGGGCGGTTCAGGCATCCGCGCTCAGCAGCAGCAACAACGTGCCTTCCGGCGCCTCGAGCAGGGCATTGGCGCGCCGGTCCAGACCGCGCGGCAGCTCGGTGCTGCCATTGATGCCGAGCGCCGCGAGCTGCTCGAGGCGCGCTGGCATCTGCGGGTCCGAGAACACCAGGAGCGGCGCTTCGACAGCCCGCGGCCGGTGCACGTGCAACGTCAGTGTGTCGCTGGTAAGCGCTAGCTGCATCAGGGCATCGTCGGGCACCTCGAGGGCCACGAAGCCCGCATGTTCCCAGAATGCCTGCACTGCTTCGGTATCGATGGTCGGCATGCTGTAGCTGCTGAACCAACCGCACAGCGAGGCCGGCTGGCCGCGGCGTGCCGGCGAGAAAGTGCGCGCCTCGAGCAGCGCTATGCCCTGACCCGCGGGGTCGTGCAGCTGCAGCTCGTGAAAATCGCTGTCGCCCAGGCGCGTGTAGTGCGGTTCGAAGCCGGCGGTGCGCAGTTCGTGCACGTGGCGCGCGAGTTCCGGGCGTACGAAGCTGAGGAGCGGCGCGGTTCCGCGCCGCTGGTGCAGCCCGAGGTTTACTCGGCCATCGCTGAGTACGCCATAGCGGTGCGGCCAGGTGTCGCCAGTGGTGAGCTGCGTGAATCCCAGCCGTTCGTAGAACTGGACCGATGCGGCGATGTCGTCGGTGTTGAGGCTGATCTCGAGGAACTTTCCAAACACGTCTAGCCGCCCGCGTTCGCCAGGACCAGTCGCGCCAGCGCCTGCGCGTGATCGCCCCGATCGTTGAGCGCGCTCACGTACTGGAATTGCGTGCCACCCGCGTGCAGGTAGATTTCGCGACCGCCGATGGCGATTTCCTCGAGAGTCTCCAGGCAATCGACTGCGAAGCCCGGGCACATCACTGTCAGCGAGCGCACGCCTTTTCCCGGCAGCTCGGCCAGCACACGGTCGGTGGCGGGGCCGAGCCAACGCTCGGCGCCGAAGCGTGATTGAAAGCTGAGCGACCAGTCCGACGCTGCTAGGTCCAATGCGGCCGCCAGCAGTGCCGCCGTCGCCCGGCACTGGTTCTCGTAGGCGTCGCCGCGCTGCACGCAGCGTTGCGGCAGACCGTGAAAGGACATCAGCAAGTGGGCGGTGCACCCGTGCTGGTGCCAGTGCTCGCGCACGCTGTTGGCGAGCGCGGTGATAAAGCCGGAATCAGCGTGATAGTCGGCGATGAGGTGCAGGTCCGGCAGTGCGCGCAACGTGCGCATGACAGCGGCCACCTGGTCGTACACTGGCCCGGTGGTCGTGCCGCTGGCTTGCGGGAACAGCGGCAGCACGACGATGCGCTGCGCCCCGGCGGCGCGGAGCTTGTGCAGCGCGGCCGGCACCAGCGGGTCGGAATAGAGAAATGCGCTCTCGATGGCGACGCCGCCGGGCAGCCGCGCCTCGAGTTCGAGCTCCAACGCAAGGCG
>JAYUZI010000235.1:0-13429 GCA_043751915.1 Gammaproteobacteria bacterium
TACCACGTGCCGGTGGTGATCGGTGAATAAGCGGCCGGCACTTGCTGCGGCGCTGCTCCTGGCAGTGCTCGCAGCGGCGCCGGCAGCCGCCACTGAACGCTGGTCGCCGGTGTTTACTGGTTGGCTTACCTGCGCGGCGCGCGCGCTCAGGTACCCCGCTAGTCCGGATTGGCGCGACCAGGGCCGATCACAAACCAGAGCAGGCAGCCGACGCCGGCCGCGAGGCTGAGCGCCAGGTCCCCGGCATGGAGCGGTGCAAAGGCGAACAGCTTCTGCAGGATCGGCACGGTCAGTATCGCCGTCAGGCACACACCTGTCCCGGCGACCACCCACCACAGGGCGGGGTTTGGGACGCGGATCATGCCGAAGACCGAGCGCGTGGCAGAGCGGTTTACGAGGATGATGACCAGTGAGCAGACCACCAGCGTTGCGAAGGCCAGCGTACGCGCGGTCTCCGGCCCGTGACTGCGATGCGCAAGGATCGCGATGCCCAGGCAGACGGCCAGCACGCTCAATCCCTGGAAGAGTGCGCGGGCCACTGTGTTCCGCGAGAACAAGCGCGCGTCCGTGCGCCGTGGTGGCCGCCGCATGATGTCGGGATCAGCCTCTTCCGCCTCGAAGATGAGCGAGCAGGAAGGGTTGATGATCAATTCCAGGAATGCCACGTGCATGGGCAGCAATAGCAGCGGCCAGCTTGGAAAGAACACGGGCGCGACGGACAGCCCGGCAATGGGAATGTGCACGGCCAGGATGAAGGTGGTGGCCTTGCGGATATTGGCGTAGATCCGGCGGCCCAATTTGATTGCGGCCACGATTGAGGAGAAATCATCGTCGAGCAGCACGAGCGATGCGGCCTCGCGCGCAACGTCGGTGCCGCGGCCGCCCATGGCAATGCCGATGTGCGCCGCCTTGAGTGCCGGCGCGTCGTTAACGCCGTCGCCGGTCATGGCCACCACTTCACCGTTGGTCCGCAGGGCGGTCACCAGCCGCAGCTTCTGCTCGGGGACGATACGCGCAAATACCTGGGTCGTGGCCACGCGCCTGGACAACTCCGCGTCGGACATCGCCTCCAGTTCGGGGCCGGCGACGACTGTGTCCGGATTCTCGATCCCGGCCTGGCGCGCGATGCTGACGGCCGTCCGCGGGTAATCGCCCGTGATCATCACGACGCGGATCCCGGCCGACCGGCATTCAGCTACCGCCGCCGGCACGGTGGCCCGCAGGGGATCTTCAAAAGCCACGAGCCCCATGAAGTCGAGCTGCAGCGAGCGATGATCGTCAGGCAACTCGGCACCCGTGAAATCCAGGCACGCGACCGCCAGCACGCGCAGCCCCTGCGACGCGAAACTCTTCACCATCTCGTCTATGTGCGAGCGGCGCGCAGGCGACAGGCGGCACAATTCGGCAATCGCTTCGGGCGCACCCTTGGACACAACGCGCGTCGCGTCGCCAGCGCCGGACTGCCAGGCGTGGCTGACGGCGAAAAAACTGGTCGTCAGTGGGAATTCCTTGATCAGCGTCAGCGGCGAGCGCACGGCGTCGGCTACCCGCGGCAGCGTGCCGGCGGCCCCGTGCAGGGCGCGTTCCATGGGGTCGAATGGTTCCGATTTGCTGGCCAGTATCGCGGCCTGGAGCAGCGCGCTGAACTCACCCGGCAGTGGCGACGCCGGCTGGTTCAGGCGCACGCTTCCCGTTTCGGTTGCCAGCACCTTCAGTGTCATCTGGTTTTGCGTCAGCGTGCCTGTCTTGTCCACGCACAGTACGGTCGCGGCGCCCAGGGCTTCTATGGCCGGCATCCGGCGGGTCAGGACGCGGCTGCGCGAGATCCGCCACGCGCCGAGGGCCGAGAAGACCGTGAGCACGACCGGAAACTCCTGCGGCAGGATGGCCATCGCCATGGAGATGCCGGCCAGCAGGCCCTCCTTCCAGACGCTCCACGCGTTGCCGCGGGTCAGCGCATAGGCCACGACGACAGCAGCGCAGACCGCCAGCCCCACGATGGCCAGCAGGCGGACAATCCGGCCGGTTTCCTTGTGCAGGGGCGTCGCTTCGGGTTCGATCTGGTGCAACGCCGTGCCAATGCGGCCGAGTTCGCTGCGGGATCCGGTGGCAATGACCTCGGCAATGCCCTGCCCGGAAGACACGAGCGTGCCGGAAAACAGCGACGGCAGGTCGTCGCCACCGGGCCGCTGCAGCGCGCGGGCATCGACGGATGGTGATTTTCGGACCGGCACCGGTTCTCCGGTCAGGAGCGATTCATCCACACTGAGGCTGGTCGTCTGCCTGAGAATCGCGTCCGCGGGCACGCGATCGCCCTCGGCGATCAGCAGGATGTCGCCGCGCACCACCTCGCGACCGGCGATGCGACGCTGGCGCCCTGCCCGCACGACCAGTGCCCTCGGGCTCGACAGATTGCGCAGGGCCTCCAGTGCCCGCTCGGTGCGGCGTTCCTCGACGATCGTCATGCCCATGACGATGAAGACGAAGCCCAGCAGGGAAAGCGCGTCAGCGCGGTTGCCCATCAGCAGATACAGGCTCCCCGCCGCGATGAGCAACACGAACATGGGCTCGCGGCCCACGTCGGTCGCGATAGCCAGTACGCCACGCCCCCGGTGGGCAGCCAATTCGTTCGGCCCGTCCGCGCGGAATCGCCGCTCGGCTTCGCAATCGTCCAGTCCGGAGTAGCCGCTCAGTTCTATGGTACCGGTAGGGCCGGCCGCAATCCGGTCGCTGGCCGGGGCCGGGCATGCTCCGGATACCATGCGTGCGGGCGAGTTACCGCGGATCAGGGCTATTGCGTAGTCCCGCGCACTGGCAGATGGTAGCCACTTATACATGTGGAGCCTCCCGTTGCCTGAACCAGAAACACCGTTGAGGACAGCGCACTCGAGGCGACTGCTCCTCGATTTCCTGCTCGTACTCCTGGTCCTGGGCTGCCTGGCAGTGCTCCAGCCGTTCCTGGCGGCCATCGCCTGGGCCGTCATCCTCTCGTATGTGACCTGGCCGCTGCACCGGCGAATACATGCCGCTCTGGGGAAATTCGATCCTACCGCGGCGCTGCTGTCGACGACGCTGGTGATTTGCGCGGTCGTGGTTCCGGTGCTGTGGCTCCCCGTAATGGTGCAGGGCGAACTCATGGCGGGCTACAGGAGTCTGGCTGCCTATTTCGTCTCTGGACCCCACCCGCTGCCCGCTGCGGTACGGAATATTCCGGGCATTGGCGCCCAGATGCAGGCCAGCCTCGATCGCCTGGCCGTGAGCCCCGAGGCTTTCGGAAGTTCGCTGATGGGATGGGTGCAGCGCTGGGTGACGACTTCGCCAGGCCTGGCCGCAAATATCGGCCGCAATGTCGGCAAGGCCCTGACAACGGTGTTCACGCTGTATTTCTGCTATCGGGACGGCGATTCCGCCATGCGGCAGGCGCGCGCGGTCATCCGGCGACACTTTGGCATGCGCCTCGATCCGTATTTTCAATCGGCCGGTACGATGACCCGCACGGTGGTCTACGGCTCCCTGATCTGCGCACTGGCGCAGGGCCTGATCGCCGGCCTCGGATTCTGGATCGTCGGCATGCAGGCGCCGGTGCTGCTCGGCGCCTTGACGGGCCTCCTCTCGGCGGTGCCATGGGTCGGCACGGCATCGGTGTGGGGACCCATTGCTGCCTGGCTGCTCGTGACCGGGAAGATCTGGCAAGGCGTTGTGCTGCTGGGCTGGGGTGTGCTGCTGGTTCATCCGACGGACAACATCCTGCGTCCCTTTCTGATCAGCCGGGTGGCGCATGTGCCGTTCCTTCTGGTCATGTTCGGCGCGCTGGGCGGGCTCAGTTGCTTCGGGTTGGTCGGCGTGTTCATCGGTCCGGTGCTGCTCACCGTCGGCCTGGCTATCTGGCGGGCCTGGGCAGAGGAATGAAGCGCGCCGCCTGATTGCGCCGACGGGCGCGCAGCTGGGCGTCCAGGCGCCGATCGTGTCCATATATATCTTCGAAGAAGAGGATCGGGCCGGCCTCGATCGCCAGTGCCGTGGCGTACAGAACCATGACCGGCACCGGCTCGGCCAGCGCCACGCGCCGCGTCGAGCTGTCCTGCATGGCGGCTGCCACCGCCGCGGCGGACCAGTCGCCGGGGGTCGTGCGCAAGACATGCACTGCCAGCGCCACCGGATCGCTGACTCGAATGCATCCGTGACTGAAGTCGCGCCGGGCCTGGCCGAACAGATGCCGTGCCGGCGTGGAATGCAGATACACGCTGTAGTCGTTGGGCATCACGAACTTGATCAGCCCCAGCGCATTGTCGGGCCCCGGGCGCTGGCGCAACCGCAGGCTCCCGACCGCCAGCGCGTCCATGTTGGCCGCGCTGTCCGCTACCACCGTGGCGTCGTCACCGCCGCCCTGGACGATTTCCAGATTGTTGCGCTCTAGGTAGCCCGCATCGGCGCGCATCGGCGCCAGCATCTCATTGCGTACGATGCTGTCGGGCACGTCCCAGTAGGGCCGGAAGACAATGGAGCGCAGTTCGCTGATGAAGACGGGCGTGCGCTTGCGGCGAAACGCCTGCCCGACGATCACCGGCATCTGGGCTACGTCGGCCGCGCGATCGTCGGTGGTGCGAAACGCAAACAGCTGGAACTGCGGAATATTGACAATGATTGGCGGCACCGTGAATGCCGGTAGCCAGCGCCAGCGCTCGAGTGTCAGCTCGATCTGGCGCGCGCGCGTCGCCAGTGGCACGCTCAGCGCGTTAAAGGTCTTGTGTGACAGCAAGCCGTCGGCAGTCAAACCATGACGGCTCTGGAAGCGGGTCATCCCCTGGACCAGTCTTGCGTCCATCAGCTCCTCATCCGCGCCCGGCACATTGGCGTCGCCCGCGGGCAGGTCGCCCAGCGCGACCAGCAGGCGGCGCAGCGCAATTGCGCCTGCGTATCGATCACTCGTTTGCAGCGTGCGCTGTGGGAGCGGTGGCAGTTGCGTCAGGGTCGGTTGTCGGGCGAGTTCCTGATAGCGGTGCAGAGCCGTCTCGAGCAGACGATAGTGCCGAAAGGGAGGCTCAAGCGCCGCAAATTCAGCAGCGAGGTCATGGCTGCCGGCAAGCCGCTGCAGCAGGGATGGCGCGTCCAGCGGGGCGCGACCCGACCCGGCGGCGAAGCCGGCATCCCTGGGGCGAACGCGACCGTCGTGAAGGTCATGGGCAAGTTCGAGCGCGGCACGCGACAGGGTTGCGTCCGTCTGCTGCAGCACTTCGACCGCAGGCCTGGGCTCGTGCCGCAGGCGATCCACCATCGCCTCGAGCGCCACGTTGCCGTAGTCGCCAGCGTCGAGACCGTGAGCGGCGACGGCATCGAGTTGTGACAGCAGCATCAGCGCCTGCAGCGTGGGTTGTCCGCCCTGAATCCAGAGCGGCTGATAGTCGGTGTCGGCCGCGGTAGCGGTGCAGATGGAGCCGAGTGTCAGCGCCAGCCAGGCGATGCGCGACCTCAGGCTCCGTATCCCTGATTCATCGCGTGGAACTGCGCATCAGCAGCACGGCAATGATGGCCAGCAGGCAGAATCCGAGTGCGATCAGCGATGCCGCCAGTATCGGATGGGAAGCCCATGCGGCGATCAGTATCGCCACCGCGCCGAAGGCGAGCGCCGCGAAGCCCAGTGCCGCAGCGGCGATCGCCCACGCGAACGCGGCCGCTGCGCGACGCACTTCCTTGCGAACCGCCGCACGCAGTTGCTCCAGGCGCCGCTCCAGGCTCGTGGCCACGGTCGCACCCAGGTGGCCCACCGCCTCGACGACCCCGGCTATTGCGCTGCCCAGTATGTTCATGGCGGCCTGCCTGTCAGTCGCGACGCGCGGTCAGCGCACCCAGCAGGAAGGCCACGGCCGCGGCAATGCCGATGGACATCCAGGTGTGATCGTGCACGTATTGATCCGCGGCCTTGGCGCCGTGGGTTGCTTCGCGCTGCAGCGCCTGCTCGGCGTCCCTTATGCGCGTACGGGCCGAATCAAGCGTGCCCTTCAGCCGGCCAAGCAGATCGGTGCCGCCTTCTCCAGCCGTATCGGCCGCCGCCTTGGCCAAGCCCTCCAGCTCGGCCAGCACCTTGTGAAGCTGCTTGAGTGGCTCGCTTGCGTCCGCGTTCATGATGCGACTCCTGACTGAACCCAATGCCAGTGTGTGCGCCGGGAGTCGCCGGCACCATCAGCACATACCCCTAGGCCCGTATCGGGTCTCCCCATATGCGCACCCGGCCGGTATCCATGTGCACAAAGTCGGACACCTGATAGTAACCCACACCGCCGCGGGCCTGCTGACGCGCCATCCGCGCCAAACTGGATGTTGCGATTCCCGGCAGGCGTACGTCGATGGCGCGCCCCTCCAGGTGCAGGCTGTGTTCCGCCACGCCGCCCGAGGCTTTGCGCAACGCCTCATTCGTCGTGGGTGAGCGGTAGCCGCAGATCACCTGAAAGGCCTCGCTGCCGCCGGTGGCCGCTTGCAGGTCAAACAGCCGGTCAAGTACGCCGGGGTCAATCGGGTACACCGTCTCGGTGCGAAAATCGCGCAGCAGCTCGTTGACCTGGCGCAGAGCGCCGGTGACGTAGTTGCCACCCTCGAAATACACGGTTGTCAGTCGCTCACCGGTGTGGGTATGCACAAACGAGAGCAGGCGCCGTTCGGCACTCCCGGCGAGCGCGGCCCTGCAAGCGCCCAGGCCCACGGCGGCAAAGCCAAGCCCGCGCAGAAAACCACGTCGGTCGATGGAGTCCCATCGCGCAGGGGTTGGAGTCTTGACCATGGGGAGAAATTGCCACAATTCATGGCCGGAAGCACGCCCATTACCCATTATTAAACCGGGCTGTGACGCGAATCATTCCCTCTGGTGCCCCTGGGCCTGCTAAACGGCTTATTAAGTGAGGTTCCGAATCAGGCGCTGACGCGCTGTTCGGGCAATGCGCTGAGTGGCAGCTGCGCGTAGCGCACCGCAAGGTCAATGTCCGCTTCAACCTTCATGATGTGGCGCGGCATAGTACGCGCGCCACGCGCACCGCGCGCAGCGGCACTACCGACGTCCGCCGGCGTGCCCAGGTCACTCCAGCCATAGTCGGGCACCTTCTTGACACGCAGGGGCAAGCTTCGAGCCGCTCCCAGGACTTCGTGCGAGAAATCCACGACGGGCAGCGTCCCGTAGAGTTCGGCAAGCGTCAGTTGCCGGTTGTTATGAAAATCCATGGCCAGCTGCATGGAGCGGAACACGTCGGGCCGGGCCAGCTCGAACAACCGGAGCAGTGCATTGCAGCCGGCCACCAGGATCAGCGTATCAAGCAGGGCACCGCGGCTGATGAGCAGGGCAGCCGTGGCAAACGCCGGTTGCTCCACGAGCCTGAGCACTTCGCAGATACCCTCGCCATCCGGCGGGCCCGGGACGATGTACCTGAGCTCCGGGTCGGGAGTCGCGGGCGTGACGCCCAGCAGGACGAGTTCCTCCGGCGCGGCACGCACGTAATGCAGCGCTTGATCAACGGACTGTGTGAGAATGGATTCGTCAATCATCACGTGATCACAGGGCAGCAACACCACTGCGGCATTGGCGTCCTGCTCCGCAATATGGAGCAGTTGCAGGAGGATGCCATTGCCGGTGCCGCAGTTGCGCGGCTCTACCACGACATTCCTCGCCGGCAGGTCCTGCAGCGGGCGCCACCACCAGCGGCGGTGTTCCGCTGCCACGATGACGCTGACGCGGTCGGCGCCCGCCACCGATCGCGCGCGATCCGTCGCGCCCTGCAGCAATGAGGACCCACCGGCCAGCGTGCAGTACTGCTTGGGAACCACTCGACCGTCGCCATCGGTGGTCAGCGCGCTGAGCCGGCGACCTTCGCCTGCTGCGAGAACCAACGCCCAAGTGTGTGCGGCCTCGTTTAACATGACTTGCGTTCCTGCATTGGCTCTGGCCCCCTCAAACGCACGCTAACGACAATGGCGCCGCAGGTCTATTCGCGGATGTACGTAGCTGCACATACCTTTCGAGGCGAGAGTCGGTATCATTGGCCTGTGCGGAAATGATGGTGAAATTCACAAGCCTGCCCATGAATGCCGGTAAGTCAGCCTGCCTCGGCAGCGCGACAGGTTGGCGACGTGGCCGTTGATACGCAACCGGTCTTTATCTGCGACGCGCTGCGCACGCCCGTCGGCCGCTACGGCGGGGCGCTGGCGGAAGTGCGTACGGATGAGCTGGGCGCCGCGCCCATCCGTGGGTTGATGGTCCGCTGCCCGTCAATCGACTGGGCGCAGCTCGACGAGGTGTACCTCGGTTGCGCCAACCAGGCGGGTGAGGACAACCGCAACGTCGCGCGCATGAGCCTGCTGTTGGCCGGCCTGCCTGAGAGTGTTCCGGGCGTGACCATCAACCGCCTGTGCGGCTCCGGTCTCGACGCAGTGGGTAGCGCTGCGCGCGCGATACTCTCGGGTCAGATCGATTTGGCGCTGGCTGGCGGCGTGGAATCGATGACGCGCGCCCCGCTGGTGATGGGCAAGTCCGCGGCCGCCTACGGGCGTGAGCAGCGAATTGAGGACACGACCCTGGGGTGGCGTTTCATCAACAAGGATTTCAAAACCCGCTTCGGTGTCGAGACTATGGCGGAGACCGCCGAGAACATCGCGATGGAGCGTGGGATCTCCCGGGCGGACCAGGACGCGTTCGCGCTGCGCAGCCAGCAGCGCGCACTCCACGCGCAGGCGCGCGGCTTCTTCGCGGCCGAAATCGTACCGGTGAGTGTGCCGGGTCGTAAAGGCGGCGAGCCCGCGGCCGTGGCGAGCGACGAGCATATCCGCGCCGGCTCCTCGCTGGAATCGCTGGCGCGCTTGTCAACACTGGTACGCACTTCAGGCACGGTGACGGCTGGCAATGCTGCCGGGATCAACGACGGCGCCTGCGCCCTGCTGCTCGCCTCGGAGCGAGCGGTGCGGCAGCACGGGTTGACGCCCCGCGCTCGCGTGCTCGGCATGGCCACGGCCGGCGTGCCGCCGCGCATCATGGGCATGGGCCCGGTGCCCGCAACCCGCAAACTGTGCGCGCTGCTGAAGCTTCAAGCCAGCGATTTCCACGCCATCGAGCTGAACGAGGCCTTTGCTGCGCAGGCGCTGGCTTGTCTGCGCGAACTCGGGCTTGCGGACGATGCTGGAAACGTCAACGCCAATGGCGGAG
The DNA here is from genome assembly GCA_043751915.1 of Gammaproteobacteria bacterium. Taxonomy (GTDB): domain Bacteria; phylum Pseudomonadota; class Gammaproteobacteria; order Steroidobacterales; family Steroidobacteraceae; genus FEN-1191. The sequence continues at coordinate 9,182 of JAYUZI010000235.1, forward strand.
CCATCGCGCTGGGACACCCGCTCGGCATGTCCGGGGCGCGGCTGGTCATGACGCTGGTCCACCAGCTCGAGGAATCGGGCGGCAAACTGGGCCTGGCCACCATGTGCATCGGCGTCGGCCAGGGTATCGCGCTGGCCGTTGCCGGCGTCTAGGTCAGGTTGACTGGTCTGACAGACCGGCGCGCAGGCGGCGCTTGTCAATCTTGCCACGCTGGTCTTGGGGAGCGACGCGAGCAAGGTGACGTGCTCGGGGATGGCGTACCTGGGCAGCACGCCACGGGCCACTTCGAGGCTGATGTGGGCGCGAATGTCTTGCGCTGTAGGTGCCGGGCGGACCTCAGCGGCCGGGATCACGAAAGCATGCGGACGCTCGCCCCAGTGCGCATCGGGTTCGGCGACCACCGCGACCTCGGCGACGCCGGCAAGTCGCGAGATGACCTCCTCCAGCTGCAGCGATGACAGCCATTCGCCGCCGGTCTTGATGACATCCTTCAGCCGATCGGTAATGCGCAACTGGCCCGACGGCCCGATGGCCGCAACGTCCTGGGTATGAAGGTACCCGCCACGCCATAGTTCCTTTGAGGCCTCGGCGTTGCCGGCGTAGCAGACGGTCGTCCACGGTGATCGCACCACGAGTTCGCCGGTGATCAGGCCATCGCCTGCCAGGAAATTCATCTGCTCGTCGACAATCTGGAGATCGACGAGCGGGATCGGCAGTCCGGCCCGGCACCGCTCCCCGATTTCAGCGCCGCTCGGGCTGGCTCCGGCTGGTGCGCCCAGGCGCGCAAGCGTCAGGATCGGGCCGGTTTCGGACATGCCGTAGCCCGCATGCACATCGATGCCAGCGGCCACCGCCTCGCGCGCCAGCCCGGGCGACAAGGCGCTGCCGCCAATGGTCACCTTCCAGCCGCGCAGATCCGCGTTCACGCGAGCTGCCTCGGTGAGGATCATTCGCAGGACTGAGGGCACGCAGTGCGAGTAGCTGACGCCTTCACGCATACGCAGGGCGACCAGCTCCTCCGCAGCGTAGCGCCCGGAGTAGACCTGCTTGACCCCGAGCAGCGTTGCCACGTACGGCAGGCCCCAGGCGTGGACATGAAACATAGGCGTCAGCGGCATGTACACGTCGCCATGCCGAAACGACTGGCCGTGCGGCGCGCTGGCGAGAGCGCCGAGCGCCGCTAGCGTGTGCAACACGATCTGCCGATGGCTGAACACGACCGACTTCGGTGCTCCGGTGGTGCCGGTGGTATGAAAGGTGGTGGCGACGGCGTTCTCGTCGAATTCGGAAAACTCGAAATCCGCTGCGGCACCGGCGAGCAGTGTCTCGTAATCGGCATGCACGAAGTCGGGTCGCGGCGGCGGCTCATCGCTGTCCTCGAGGATCACGAAGGAGCTCACCTTGCCGAGCTGCTCACGCAGGCTGGTCACCAGCGGCAGGAAGTCGCGATGCAACAGGATGACTTCAGCGCCCGCATCCTGCAGCGTGTACAGCACTTGTTCGCGTGCGAGGCGGAAATTCACGGTCTGCAGCACCGCGCCGGACATGGGGATCGCGAAGTAGCATTCGAGATACCGGTGGCTCTCCCACTCCAGCACGGCAACGGTCGTTCCGGGCCCCGCGCCCAGGCCGCTCAGTGCCGAGGCCAGCCGTCCCAGGCGCTCGCGCAGGTCACGGTAGGTGTAACGATGACGATCGCGACAGACGATCTCCTGCCCGGGCGACACGGCCAGTGGCGTGTGCAGGAGTTGCTTGATCAGGAGCGGATAGCGATATGCGGACGGTGCTGGCTCAGCGATTCGAACAGGCATGCTGATTACTCCACGCCACCGCAAGCCACTATTGTTGCCAGGCCGGCGCCCAGCGCGTCCGCCGGCCACGGCCGCGTGATTATTGCAAATTCGTCAGACCAATGGTACCAATGACTTCATCGAGCGGCCTGCCCTCGTCCGGATTTCTGCTGCCATCATGACCATTGACCACCAGAGCCTCGGCACCCAGGGGCTCGCCATCCAGATCGCAGCCAACATACGTGAGGCGATCGTTGCGGGTCGACTCACCGTCGACGAACGGCTCCCTACCGAAGAGGAGCTCGCGTCCCGCTGGGGCGTCTCGCGGCCGACCATTCGCGAGGCCCTGAAGCGCCTGGCGGCGCAGAACCTGATTCGCTCGCGCCGCGGACCCACGGGTGGCACTTTCGTAAGCCTGCCTAGCCACGCGGAGGCCCGGCACTCGGTTGCCAATGTCGCTACGCTCCTGGTATCACTCGGCGAACTGGGGTTGCACGACATCGCCGAGGCTCGCCTGGAGCTTGAACTGGTCTGCTGCCGGCTTGCCGCCACGCGCCGCACCACTGCGCAACTTGCCTCACTCGCCGCGGAAATTGATGTGCAACGCTGTCCAAAGCTTTCCGACGAGGAGTTCTGCGCCTCCGACGTGCGCTTTCACCGCACGCTTGTCGAGGCCGCAGGCAACCCGGCGCTCGACCTGGTCGGTGCCGGCATCATCGCGGCGCTCCAGCCTGCGGTCAACATGGTGGTGTTCCGGTTTCGTGACCGCAACACAGTCGCGACCCAGCACGAACGGGTGTACCGCGCGCTTACGGCAAGCGATGCCGAGGCTGCCTGCGCGGCGCTTGGCGATTACATGCGCGACCTGCGCAAGCAGTATGCGCAGGCGCAAAAGGCGCGCACCGGTGCCGCGTCGCGCGTGCGCAGGTTGCGCCGTGCGTAGACCGCTCCCACTCGAGAGCCTGTTGCGCCGCCCGGACCTCGGCGTCGGCGCCGCGCTGGCGCTGCTCGTAACGCTCGCGTGGCTGCAGCTGACCAGCTACGAAGCGGTCAGTGGCCACGCGGCGGCGGCTCATGCCGCGCACGCCGGCCATGCGATGGCGGACAGCTGGGGTGTGGCTCAGCTTGGCGTCACGCTGCTGATGTGGCTGACCATGTCGGTCGCCATGATGCTGCCGACGGCCGCGCCGGCCATTCTCGCCTTTGCCGACATCACATGCGGCAGCGGCCGCAAGTTGGCCCCCGCGGGGCCGCTCGGCGCGTTCGTGGGCGGGTACCTGACAGTGTGGGCGGGCTTTGCCATGCTGGCGACGGCCGCGCAATGGGCGCTGGCGGGGCTTGCTAACCGCCTGCCGGTTTTCCACGCCAGCGGCCAGGCATTTGGGGGCGCGCTGCTGGTGGCCGCCGGCGTTTACCAGTTCTCGGCTCTCAAGGAGCGCTGCCTCACCCAATGCCGCAGCCCGCTCGCTTTCTTCCTGGCGCACTGGCGCGCCGGCACCCGCGGCGCGTTCCACCTCGGCCAGCGCCACGGTGTACATTGCCTCGGTTGTTGTTGGGCGCTGATGACCCTCATGCTCATCGGCGGCGCCATGAGCCTGGCCTGGACGGCGGCGCTGGCGGCCGTGATGCTGTTCGAGAAGGCAGCGCCCGGCGGCAGGGTTTTCGGTCGCGCGGTCGGCGCCGGACTCATCGGTTGGGGCGGCGCGCTGCTGGGTGCCGCGTTCCACACCTCGGCTTAATCAACGGGAATATCGCAATGGCAACGAGCTGGAATATCAAGGGCGAGCTCATCCTCAACTGCAACTGTGACGTGTTCTGCCCCTGCGTCGTGTCGCTCGGCAAGCACGCACCGACGCAAGGCTACTGCCAGGGCTGGGGCGGAGTCGAAATCACCAAGGGCGCCTACGGCGATGTGCCGCTCGACGGCCTCAACGTCGGACTGCTGCTCGACATCCCGGGCAAGATGGGCAATGGCAACTGGACCGCCGCGGTGTATGTCGACGAACGTGCCTCGCCGGCGGCGCTCGCTGGCCTCAGCGCCATCTTTTCTGGAGCAGCCGGTGGCACCACCGGTCTGCTGAAGCTGTTGGTGGGTACTTTTCTCGGCGTCAAGCAGGTGCCGATCAAATTCGAGCACGACGGCAAGATCCGCCGCTTCGTCATCCCGAAGATCCTCGACGGCAATATCGAGCCGATTGCCGGCAAACAGGGTAAGGATGTGGTGATCACCAATAGTGAGTACTGGATCGGATCCGAAATCACGGTTTCGCGCAGCGTCAAGAGCAAGCTGCGCGACTTTGGTCGGGTCTGGGACCTCAGCGGCCGCAGCGCCGAGATAGTGCCGATCGACTGGAGCGGCCCCTAGCAGGGTGTTGAAAAGCGTTTTCTGAACACATATTTCCGGCTCTTTTGACCAATATGACAACGGCGAATCAACGACTTGCAGGGAGCGCGACGG
>JAYUZI010000236.1:0-2736 GCA_043751915.1 Gammaproteobacteria bacterium
TTGCCCCCGCGCACCACGAGCACTTCCGCCACGCGCCCGGCAACGCTCGCAGGCACGTCCATCGTCGCCTTGTCGGTTTCCAGCGTGACGACCGGCGCGTCGAGGGCGATCACGTCACCGGGCTTGACCAGCACCTCGATGACCAGGACGTCCTTGAAATTGCCAAGGTCCGGGCAAGCTACGTCCTGCACGCTCACGGCACCGCCTCGAGCAGGCCCGGCACGTCCGCGAGCTGCGCGGCGAGCGCGGTGCTGAAGCGCGCGCCATCGGCACCGTCGATGACCCGGTGGTCATAGGACAGCGACAGCGGCAGCAGCATGCGCGGCACGAAGGCGCCGTCGCGGTACACGGGCTTCATCTGCGAGCGCGACACGCCGAGGATCGCCAGCTCGGGCGCGTTGATGATCGGCGTGAACGCGGTGCCGCCGATGCCGCCGAGGCTCGACACTGTGAAGCAGCCGCCCTGCATCTCGGGGCCGCTGAGCTTGCCGGCGCGCGCCTTCTCTGACAGCGTGGCCAGCGCGCGCGCCAGCTCGTAGACGTCCTTCTTGTCGGCATCACGGATCACGGGCACGAGCAGTCCGTTGGGCGTATCGGCCGCGAAGCCAAGATGGAGGTATTTCTTGAACACCAGGTTCTCGCCGGTGGCATCGAGCGAGGCGTTAAAGTGCGGGTATTGCTGGAGCGTGCGCACCACGGCGCGCAACACGAAGGCCAGCGGCGTAAGTTTCACGCCCTGGGCGGCGGCGCGATCCTTGAGCTTGACGCGCATCGCTTCGAGATCGGTGATGTCAGCTTCGTCGAACTGCGTGACGTGCGGCAAGTTGACCCAGCTCGCATGGAGCCGCGGCCCCGAGATGCGCTTGACGCGGCCCAGCGGCTTCACTTCCACCGCGCCGAACTGCGTGAAGTCCGGGATCTGCACCCGCGGCAGGCCGCTGCCGGCGCCGGCGGCGCCAGCCCCGGTCGTCAGCAGGCCCTTCACATGCGCCTTGACGTCGCCCTCGACGATGCGCCCTTTCAGGCCCGTGCCGCGCACCCGCGACAGCTCGACGCCGAGTTCGCGGGCGAAGCGGCGCACGCCCGGGCTGGCGTGGGCAGCGGCGAAACCGGCTTCGTTGATCGACGACACCGGCGCCGGCGGCGGGACCACGGGGACGATCGGAGCGGCGGCCGCTGGTTGCACCACAGGCTTCGCTGCCGACGCTGCCGGCGGAGCGGCGGCGGCGCCCGCGTCCACGGTCAGCAGCGCCACCGCCGTGCCGGTGGAGACCAGGCCGCCCTTCTGCACCAGCAGTTTCTCGATGACGCCGGCGGCCGGCGACGGCACATCCATCGTGGCCTTCTCGGTCTCCAGCGTCAGGAGTGGGGTGTCGGCTTCGACCCGGTCGCCGGGCTTGACCAGGACATCGATGATGGCAACGTCCTTGAAGCCACCCAGGTCGGGCACCAGAATTTCACGCGAGGCCAAGCGTCGACTCCTGCAGGCGGTCAGCTGTTGAAGGGGTTGGGCTTGGCCGGATTGATGCCCAGTTGCCTAAGCGCCTCGACCACCGTGCGCCGGTCGATCTGGTCTGCGTCGGCCAGCGCCTTGAGCGCGGCCAGCGCGATGAAGTTGCGATCGACCTCGAAGTGCCGGCGGAGCGGCGCGCGCGCGTCGGACCTGCCGAAGCCATCGGTGCCAAGCGTCACGTAGGCGCCCGGCACCCACTGACGGATCTGGTCGGGCACCGTGCGCATGTAGTCGGTCGCGGCGACAATGGGTGCGCGCTGTTCCGCCAGGAGCGTCTCAACGTAAGGGACGCGCCGCGGCTCACCTGGATGCAACAGGTTCCAGCGCTCGCAATCGAGCGCCTCGCGTCGCAGTTCGCTGAAGCTGGTGATCGAATACACGTCGACCGGAATCTTGAACTGCGTTTCCAGCAACTCGGCGGCCGCGAGCACCTCGCGCAGGATCGTGCCGCTGCCCAGCAGCGTGCTGCGCACCTTGCCCTTGCCGCCGGTGCGCAGGCGGTAACCACCGCTGACGATGCCCGCCTCGACGCCGGCCGGGAGCGCCGGCTGCGCATAGTTCTCGTTCATCACCGAGATGTAATAGAACACGCCCTCGCCATCGACGTACATGCGCCGGAGGCCATCCTGAATGATCACCGCCAGTTCGTAGGCGTAGGTCGGATCATAGGCGCGGCAATTGGGCACAGTGGTGGCCAGCAGCTGGCTGTGGCCATCCTGGTGCTGCAAGCCCTCGCCGGCGAGTGTGGTGCGCCCCGCCGTGGCGCCGAGCAGGAAGCCGCGCGCACGCATGTCGCCGGCGGCCCAGATGAAATCGCCGACGCGCTGAAAGCCGAACATCGAGTAGAAGATATAGAACGGCACCATAGGCACGCCGTGATTGACGTACGAAGTGGCCGCGGCGATCCACGAGCAGACCGAACCGGCCTCGTTGATGCCTTCCTCCAGCATCTGCCCCTGCTTGTCCTCGCGGTAGGACATGAGCTGGTCGGCGTCCTGCGGGGTGTAGAGCTGGCCGACCGAGGAATAAATGCCGATCTGGCGGAACAGCCCCTCCATGCCAAAGGTGCGCGCCTCGTCCGGTACGATCGGCACCACGTGCTTGCCCAGGCCCTTGTCCTTGAGCAGCACGCCGAGGATGCGCACGAAGGCCATGGTGGTGGAAATCTCGCGCTCGCCGGTGCCCTCGAGTACCGATTGAAACGCAGGCAACTCAGGTACATC
>JAYUZI010000237.1:0-9274 GCA_043751915.1 Gammaproteobacteria bacterium
CCGCTCGGCGTGCCGATCTCGGCACTCATCTTCGGCGGCCGCCGGCGCGAGCTCGCACCGCTGGTCTACGAGGCGCGCAGCTGGCAGCACGGCGTGCTGGTGGCCGCTTCGGTCGCCTCGGAAACCACGGCCGCGGCCACCGGCGAAGTCGGGATCGTGCGGCGCGACCCGATGGCGATGAAACCCTTCGCCGGCTATAACTTCGGTGACTACTTCGCGCACTGGCTGCAGATGGGCACACGCCTGAGGCACGCGCCGCACATCTTTCACGTCAACTGGTTTCGCCAGGACTCGTCGGGAAGATTTCTCTGGCCCGGGTTCGGTGAGAACCTGCGCGTCCTTCACTGGATGCTCGAACGCTGTGCCGGACGCTGCGGCATGCAGGACAGCGCCATCGGCTGGTTGCCGCGGCCCCAGGACCTGTACACCACGGGGCTCACTATCGATCCGGCCGTGCTGGCCGACCTCACCTCGGTGCCGGCCCCCGCGCTGCGGCGCGAGGTGGCCGACATCCGCGCTTACCTGCAGGGGTTCGGTGCGCGCACGCCGGCGGCGCTGTACGCGGAACTCGACGAAGTAGAGCGGCGGCTCGACGGCTGAATCGGCCGGCGCCCCCGGGCATCGCCCCCTCGATCAGGCTTCTTCGCAGACGAACCGCAAGGTCTGCGGCGATTCGAGATCCGGCGTCTTGCCCAGGCCGATCATGCCTTCGCCCTTGATGGGGATGGTGTCGCGCCGAACGAAGGCTTCTTCCTGGCCGGCGATCTGCACGAAGGTGCCGTTGGTGCTCTGGTCGGTCAGCGTGAAGCGATTGCGGTTGAATTCGATGCGCGCGTGGAGTCGCGAAATCAGGTTGCCGCGCACCACCACGTCACTCTCGTCAGCCCGGCCGATGCCCACCTGCGGGTGCAGCTGGTCAATGATCACCTCGCGGTCGGCCACCATCAGGCGCAGCCGCAAGGTACGTCGCTGGTCGCGCGCGGTAAGCGCGATCGCCGGCAGCATGCTGGTCACGTCCTCGGTCTGCCAGAGTACTTCGTAGAGCGCGACTTCCATGCCCTGGCCGCGGATCGTGGCGATATCGATCTGGCGCACCGAGGCGCGCCACTCGGGCGAGAGCCGCTCCACGGTCGCCGAGGTGGTAATGATCTGCCCCGCCTTGGCCTGGCTGGTCATACGGTTGGCGGTGTGCACGCTGGCGCCGAACACATCGCGCGCTTCGATCACCACCGGACCAAAATGACAGCCGATGCGGATCGCCACGGGCTGGCCGTCCATTTTGAGTTCGGCGTGCGCGCTGATTTGCTTCTGCATCTGGCCCGCGGCATTGAGGGCGTCGTCGGCCTTGGGAAAGGTGGCCATCACCTCATCGCCGATGGTCTTGATCACCGTGCCATGGTGCTGCTCGGTCGCGGTGCGCATGACGTCGATACAGATCGCCACCATGGCGCGCGCGCGCTGATCACCCAGGGTCTCGAACAACCGGGTCGAGCCCACGACGTCGGCGAACAGAATGGCGAGTTCGATATCCTTGACCATGTTTCCAGTTCCGGCGTCAGTGGCCGGCAAAGGCCTGGCGTGGCGAGTTCACATAAGATAGCCGCGGCCTTTTGAGATTATACGCGAGCAGCGGCTCCTGACTATGCCATGGAAACGATAAGCCCATGATCAGTACAGGAAAAAATCGGCCGCCGCCCCGGCTCGGCGCGCGCCTTCGGCGAGGCGCTGGCGATAGGCACGCGCCCCGCCCTGCCCGGCGTACAGGCCAATCATGTGGCGTGTGATCGCCGCCAGCGGCTCGCCGGCGGCCACCTCCCGCCCGGCATAGCCGGCCATGCGCTCGAGCAACTCACGCTCTGCGGGGCGCTCCCAGCCATCGCCAAAGACCTGCTGGTGCAGTTCGGTGAGCACATACGGCCGATGGTAGGCCTCGCGCCCCAGCATCGCGCCATGACACCACTGCAGCGCGTCGAGCGCCTGGGCCGCGGTGCGCAGGCCCCCGTTCAGCACGAACTGCAATTGCGGGAATTGTGTGCTCAGGCGCTGCACCACCTCGGGCCGGAGCGGCGGCACTTCCCGGTTTTCCTTCGGCGACAGGCCGCCGAGCACGGCCTGGCGCGCGTGCACGACAAAGACCTCGCAGCCCGCCGCGCTCACGGCTGCCGTGAACGCCACCAGGTCCGCATAGTCCTGCTCGTCGTAGGCGCCCAGGCGCGCTCGAATCGGTGCACCGTTGCCACCGCCGATGACGCCGATGCGCATTTTCACCGTGACCGGGATCGCCACGGCGGCGCGCATCGCCGCCACACAGTCCGCCACGCGCGCAGGCTCGGCCATCAGGCAGGCGCCAAAGGCGCCCGCATGCACCCGCTCGCTCGGACACCCGCAGTTCAGGTTGATCTCAACGTAACCGGCCTGCTCGCCCAGGCGCGCCGCGGCCGCCAGGCGTTCGGGCGCACTGCCGCCGACCTGCAGTGCGAGGGGCTGCTCTTGCGGCGAGTGACGCAGGAGCCGGGCCGCGTCGCCCCGCAGCAGCGCCTCGGCCGTGATCATCTCGGTGTACAGCAAAGTCCGCGGCGAGAAGCCGCGCAGGAAATAGCGGCAATGCCGGTCGGTCCAATCCATCATGGGCGCGACGCTGAGCCGCCGCTCAATGGTAGCGCTGCTCTTCTCGACAGAATTGCCTTTTTTGGTAGCGTTTTCCACTTGTGTCGCTGCTGCGGGATTGCTGCGCATTGCAGGGAGTTTATCGTTTGCCGGGGAGATCTTCCCCTCTGGTTACTGCTGCCGACCGGCTCCGGCGCCCACCCCCTAAACCGCCCGGCAATTTGGCGATATCCGAGGGTGTTGTTCCCATTTTGGGCACATGGTACTGTAGCGACATGAGGATCATCGCGCGGCGCACGCTACGGGAGTTTGTAGCGAGCCGCGGCGGGTACAGAGACCATGGTGCGTTGAGGTCTGCCCTTGATGCCTGGTTTCACGAGGCGCAGAGCGCGCAGTGGCGCAGCAGCGCTGACGTCAAGGGGTCGTATGCCACCGCCAGCATTGTTTCAGCTGATCGGGTGGTGTTTAACATTGAGGGCAACTCCTATCGCCTGGTGGCGGCCATTGATTACGAGAAGGGCATTGTGTGGATCAAGTGGCTGGGCACACACCAGGACTACGATCAAATCGATGTGATGGAGGTGGAGCATGGCGATTGATGTCAAACCCATTCGGAGCGCTACAGATCATCGCACCGCAATGGCGGAAGTTAAGCGCCTGTGGGGCTCCAAGAGCGGCACGCCCGACGGTGATCGCCTCGATGTACTGGCCACCCTGATCGACGCATATGAAGCGCAGCACGAGCCGATTGACAGGCCCGATCCCATCGAGGCCATCCGCTTCCGAATGGAACAGCAGGGGCTGACGCGCAAAGACCTGGAACCTTTCATTGGCACGCGTACGCGTGTTTCTGAGGTCCTCAATCGCAAGCGGACGCTCTCGATCGGGATGATCCGGCGACTGCACGCTGAACTCGGCATTGCCGCCGAGGTACTGATTCGAGCTCCGCGACTCGCGACGGGTAGCAAAGCACCACGCGTCGGCCGCAGCCGCTAGGCGAGTTGGTTTCTTGTGCTCGAGGAGACGTAAAGGAGACGTGCCATCAGCGATGCCGCCAAGCTCTTGATGCAAGAACAAATTTAGCGAGCGTCAAACCGGTCCATTATCGGTGCGACGCACGGGGTGCGATCGGGAGAAACAGTGAGCGTTGCGAAGCGATCGCCCGTACCAGGCTACACCGGGCTGTTGAAGACCGTGCGCGCCTGCACGCTGTGCAGCGCCCACCTGCCGCTCGGACCGCGGCCGATCGTGCAGCTGCACCCGCACGCGGCGATCCTGATTGCCGGGCAGGCGCCGGGCCGCAAGGTCCATGAGTCGGGCGTGCCATTCAACGACCCGAGCGGCGATCGTCTGCGCCAGTGGCTGGGGCTGACGCGCGAGGTGTTCTACGACCCGCGGCAAATTGCGCTGCTGCCCATGGGTTTTTGCTACCCGGGCACGGGCACGGCGGGCGACCTACCGCCGCGCCCCGAATGCGCACCGGCCTGGCGGGCGCCGCTCCTCGCGCAGCTGCGCCGAGCCCAGCTCACCCTGGTGCTCGGGCGCTACGCCCAGGCTTACCACTTTGGCGACTCGGCCACATCAGTCACCGGGTTGGTGAAATCCTGGCGCACGCATTGGCCGGAACTCATTCCCCTGCCCCACCCGAGTCCCAGGAACAATCGCTGGTTGCAGCAAAACCCCTGGTTCGAACGCGAGCTGTTACCTGTGCTGCGCAAACGGGTGGCCGCCGTGCTGGCGCAGTAACCGAGGCTAGATAATTCCCTGCTGCGCCAGCGCATCGAGTTGCGCGTCGCCGAGCGAAAGGAGCTCGCGCAACACCTCGCGCGTATGGGCGCCGAGCGAGGGCGGCGGCAAGCGGTAATTCACCGGCGCTGCCGAAAGTCGCAGCGGACTGGCGATGCCCGGCACCGGCGGCCCAGGGGTGCCCGCAGCGGCACCGGGTTCGATCTCGATACGCAGGCCGCGCGCCTCGACCTGCGGGTCAGCGAAGACTTCCGCGATATTGTTGATCGGCCCGCAAGGCACGCCGGCGGCCTCCAGCGCCGTGAGCCATGCGCGCGTGCCGCGCGTTCCCATGAGCTCGGCCAGCATCGGCACCAGCACCTGCCGGTGGATGACGCGCTGCTGGTTGCTGGCAAAGCGCTCATCGGCCGACCACTCGGGACGGCCCGCGCAACGGCAGAACTGTGCGAATTGGCCGTCGTTCCCGATCGCCAGCATGATCCAGCCATCCCGTGTCGGGAAATCCTGGTAGGGCACGATGTTGGGGTGGGCGTTGCCGAGCCGCTCCGGGGCCACGCCGGTGGCGAGAAAATTCATGCCCTGGTTGGCGAGCATCGCCACGGCGACGTCGAGCAGCGCCAGGTCGATGTGCTGCCCCAGCCCGGTGCGTCCGCGCTGCACCAGCGCCGCGAGGATCGCAATCGCCGCGTACAGTCCGGTGGCCAGATCGACCACGGCCACACCCACCTTCTGCGGGCCACTCCCGGGCTCGGCGGCGGCCTTGCCGGTGATGCTCATCAACCCGCTCATGCCCTGGATCATCGCATCGTAGCCGGCACGCGCCGCGTAGGGGCCGGCCTGGCCGAAACCGGTGATCGAACAGTAGATCAGCTGCGGATTGAGTTTGCCGAGCGTCGTGCAATCAAGCCCGAAGCGCGCGGCGCCGCCCACCTTGAAATTCTCAACCAGCACGTCGCAGCGCTGCGCCAGCGCGGCGATCAGCTGCTGGCCCGCGGGCTGCGCGATGTCAACGGTGACCGAGCGCTTGTTGCGATTGGTGCTGGCGTAGTACGCCGAGTAACCCGCGGCTGCGAAATCGGGCGGCCCCCACTCGCGCGTATCGTCGCCGTGCCCCGGGCGCTCGATCTTGATGATTTCGGCACCAAGATCGCCCAGCGTCTGCGTGGCCCACGGGCCGGCGAGTACCCGCGAAAGATCGAGGACCCTGATGCCCGCCAATGCGCCACTGTTATCCATGAATTGCAGTGGATTGTCGCCGATCAATGATCGGGCGAATAGAAGGTGGTCAATACGGCCGTCACGGCGAGTACCGCGACCAGCAAAGCGTACTCGGTTACCAGCGAGCGGCGCAGGGCGCCAGCGCCAGGCGCGCCACCCGCCGCCAGCGACGGCACCAGGCGCGAGCGGTTGAGTGCCGCGAGGGCGATAAGCAAGCCGAAGCCAGCGAGCTTTGCCGCCAGCAGCTGTCCATAGGGCTGGCGCAGCACGGCGATGCCCGGCGCCATGATGCACGCCAGGCCCAGGCCCGCCAGCAGGATGAGCGGCACGAGCCAGACGGCCACGGCTGAAAACGCCTGCAGGGTCCGCACCGCCACCGGCAGCGGTTCGCCACGCACCAGCAGGTGCAGCGGTGCGAGTGCGCCGAACCAGAACGCGATGATCAGCAGGTGCAGCCCGAGGAGCGGTGCCAGCAGCATGCGCAACGGGTGCACGCTGGTGTGGCCGGTCAGCAGGAACGCCAGCACCGCCAAGGCCGCGCCCGCCACTGCAAGCCCGCTGGATCGGTGGCCGGCAGGCCGGCGCGCGCCGCTGAGCCCCACCGCGACCAGCAGCAAGCCGATCACCTGCAGGACGTGCACGAGGCCGCCGGAGGACAACCATGCCAGCCGCTGCAGCCCGGCGTCAAGGATCCCGCCGTACTCGCCGGCCATGCGCGTGGCCTCGAGGGACTGGTGCAGCAGGATCAGCGTCGCCCCGCAGAGCGCCGCGGCGCAGCCGAGCCGCGCGATAGGCGCCCGGCTGCGCGCAAGCGGCCCGCCGAAGTTCGCAAGGAAGAGAGCCGCGCCGGCGGCCTGGAACAGGCAGACGAACGCCGCGGCGCGCAGCGTCACGGACAGCAGGTCGGGCGACACGGATCCTATCTGGCCTGAAGGGTAAAGCGGGTCGAGCCGCTCGCCATGTGATGATCGTCGCTCAGCGCGCGCCATTTCACCAGGTAGCTGCCGGGAGTCAGACGCGGCATGGCGATCGAAATCACGGCCGCCGGCTGCCGCGGAAGCGGCGCCAGCCGCAGCGGCGCCGGATCAGCATGCTTCTGGATCGACAATGCCGTAAGCGTCACGGCCTCCGTGAATGCCAGCTGCAGCTGCGGCGGCGAAGCCGCAAGGCTGCTGCCGTCAGCCGGTGTCGCCCGCAGCAGGTGCGCGTGCGCCTGCACGGGCAGCGCCACCGGCGCCGCCAGCGCCAGTGTGAGCGCCCATCGCAACAGTGATTTCATGGGGCCAGGCATGGCGCCGAGCATAACCTAGCCGCGCGCGTGCGCGACAGCCAATGCGGCTTCGAAAGCAGCCAGCGGCTCGGGACGCGCCAGGTGGTAGCCCTGCGCAAAATCGATGCCCAGCAGTGTCAGTCGCTGGAGCGCTTCGGCACTCTCGACACGCTCGGCGATGGTGGCGATGCCCAGGGCTCCGGCCACTTTGCTGATGGCCTCGATCATGCTGCGATCAACCGGATCGTCGCTCAGGCCACCGACAAACTGGCCGTCGATCTTGAGGAAGTCGATCGGCAGTTTCTTCAGGTAGTGAAACGAGGAGAGCCCGGTGCCGAAATCATCGAGCGCAAAGCGGCAGCCGCGTTTCCGGACCTCCTGCATGAAGTAAACGATCTGCGTCATGCCGGCGATCATGGCGGTTTCGGTAATCTCGAAGCACAGGTGCTCGCCGATGGCCGGGTCCTCGACCAGCGTCAGTACGAAATCGAGGAAGTTGCGCTCGCAGATCGAGGTCCCCGACAGGTTGATCGACAGCAACGGCACCTCAAGCCCGGCCGCCAGATACTGCCGCAGGCGCGCCACCGTGCTCTCGAGCACCCAGCGATCGATGGCGCCGATGATGTTATAGCGCTCGGCGGCGGGAATGAACTCGCCCGGCAGCACCAGCTCGCCGTCGTCATCGCGCAACCGCACCAGCAGTTCCTGAAACGGCGGCAGTCGCGGAGAATCGGCGCGGGTGGCGATGATCGGCTGCGTGTAGAGCTCGAGCCGTCCTTCGTCGACGGCGCGGGTGACGCGGCTTACCCAGTACATCTCACGGTGCCGCCCCGACGCGGCGCCCGAGTCATAGACGTGAACGCGGTTGCGACCGGCGTCCTTGGCGGCGTAGCAGGCGATGTCGGCCGCGCTCAGCAGGCTCGCGACGCTCTCGCTGTCGTGCGTAATGGCCACCACGCCGATGCTGGCGCCGATGCTGGCGGTGTGCTGCTCCCAGCTGAAGCGGTAGTCGCGGACCGCCTGGCGGATCTGGTCGGCTATACGCGTGGCCTGCTCGAGCGAGCAGTGCTGGACGAGAATTCCGAATTCGTCGCCGCCGAGGCGCGCAATCAGGTCGGCCGAGCGCACGTGCTGCTGCAGCAAAGCCGTGACGTCGCGCAGCAACCGATCGCCGGCGCTGTGGCCGCAGGTGTCGTTCACGACCTTGAACTGGTCCAGGTCGACGTACAGAAGCGCATGCGTGGCGTCGCCGTCGCGCGCGCTCTGCAGCGCATGGTTCAGGCGGCCGTCGAACTCACGGCGGTTGATCAGTCCGGTCAACGCATCATGGCTGGCCTGGAACGAGAGCGCGCGCTTCAGGCGCCGCTCCTTGGTGACGTCGCGGAACACCACCACGGCGCCCACCGTGCGGCCATTGCGGTCGCGGATCGGTGCGGCCGAGTCCTGGATCGCGATTTCCTGGCCCAGCCGGTTGATCAGCACGCTGTGTTCGCCGAAATTCACCACCTTGTCCTCGCGCAGGCACCGCAGCAGCGGGTTTTCGATCTCCTCGTGAGTCTGTTCATCGCGCAGCCGCAGCACTTCCATGATGGTGGCGCCGCGCGCATCAACGCCGCGCCAGCCCGACAGCTGCTCGGCCACTGGATTGAGATACTCGATGCGTCCCTCGCGATTGGTGGTGATGACGCCATCACCGATCGACTGCAACGTGACCTGGGCGCGTTCCTTCTCCTCGAATATCGCCTGCTCGACCCGCTTGCGCTCGGTGATGTCGGCGATCGTGCCCTCGTAGGCCACCACCTGCTGCAGCTCGTCGCGCACCACGCGCGCGCTCTCGAGCACCACCAGCTGCGCGCCGTCGTGCCGCCGCAGCAGGGTTTCAGCGGCGTGCACCTCGCCAGCGCGTTCCAGTTCCTGGACGAAGTGCGCGCGGGCCGCCGGATCCCAGTACAGGGCAGCGGCGCCCGGCAGCGCGTAGATTTCCTCGGCGCTCGTGAAGCCCAGGAGCCTTACAAACGCCGGGTTGACCGCCAGCACCTTGCCACCCGGCGAGAACTGGTAGACGCCCTCGAGCACGCTTTCATAGAGTCCACGAAACTTCGCCTCACTGGTACGCAGCGCCTCGGCCGCGTTGCAGCGTTCGATGGCGACCGCCGCCAGGCGCGCGACATGCGCGATGAGCTCCAGGTCGCGCTCCGCGGGCTTGCCGGCCGCCGCGCGATACACCGTCAGCGCACCGAGCACCTTGCCGCCCGCGGCCTTGATGGGCACGGCCCAGGCGGCGGAAAAGCCGGCGTTGATCGCCAGTGCGCGCCGCCGCTGCCAATAGGGGTCATTGCGCACGTTCCCCACCAGCACCGCGCGCCCCAGATAGACCGCTGCGGCACTCGAGCCGTTGCGCACGTCGATCACGGTATTTTCGTCGGCGACGCG
>JAYUZI010000238.1:0-9037 GCA_043751915.1 Gammaproteobacteria bacterium
CAGAGTGCGCGCGCCCTGGCCCTGCCGGCCCTCGAAATTGCGGTTGCTGGTGCTGACCGAAACCTGGCCGGCGCCGACGTTGTCGCCGTTCATGCCGATGCACATCGAACAGCCCGACTCGCGCCATTCGCCACCGGCATCGATGAACACGCGATCCAGTCCCTCGGCCTCGGCCGCCTTCTTGACCTGCTGCGAGCCGGGCACCACCAGCAGTTGTACGCCGCGGGCCACCTTGCGGCCGCGCAGCACCCGCGCGGCATCGCGCAGGTCCGACAGGCGCCCATTGGTGCAGCTGCCGATGAACACGACGTTGACGGCCCGCTCGCGGATCGGCGCGCCGGCCTCGAAGCCCATGTAGGCGAGCGCCTTGCGGTGGGCGGGATCTTCGTCCAACGCCGGAATCGTCGCACTGATCGGGATCGACATAGCAGGGTTCGTGCCATAGGTGATCATTGGCTCGAGGCCCGACCCGTCCAGCGTGAGCTCGCGATCGAAGCGGGCGCCGGCGTCGCTGGGCAGTGTGCGCCACGCGGCCACGGCCTCATCCCAGGCGGTGCCCTGCGGCGCGCGTGGCCGGCCCGCGAGGTATTCGAAAGTGACTTCATCCGGCGCGATCATGCCGGCGCGCGCGCCGGCCTCGATCGACATGTTGCACACCGTCATGCGCTGCTCCATGTCGAGCGCCCGCACGGCACTGCCGCGGTATTCGAGCACGTGCCCGGTGCCGCCGCCGACGCCGGTCCGGCCGATGATCGCCAGGATCAGGTCCTTGGCCGCGACCCCAGCGGGCAGAGCGCCCTCGACGTTGATGGCGAAGGTCTTCGCTTGCCGCTGCAACAGGCACTGCGTCGCGAGTACGTGCGCCACCTCGGTGGTGCCGATGCCAAAGGCGAGGGCGCCGAAGGCGCCGTGCGTGCTGGTGTGACTGTCGCCGCAGACCACGGTCTTGCCCGGCTGCGTGAGTCCCAGTTCCGGGCCGACGATGTGCACGATGCCGCGCAGCTTGTGGCGCAAGTCGAACAGCTCGATCCCAGACTGCGCGCAGTTCTTCTCCAGCTCGGCGATCTGGTGGGCGGCGGATTCCACCGTGATCGGTGCGCCGCCGAACACCTGCTCGGTGCGCGTGGGCGTCGAGTGGTCCAAGGTGCCGAGCGTCAGGTCGGGCCGGTGCACGCGCAGCTGCCGTTCGCGCAGCATCGTGAAGGCCTGCGGCGTGGTGACTTCGTGCACCAGGTGCAGGTCAATGTACAACACCGCGGGCGTATCGATCGTTTCCGGAACGACTTCGTGCCGTTCCCAGATTTTCTGGAACATCGTCTTCATGTGAAACGGTCAGCCGGTGGCGGCGGCCCGCGGCTTGGCCTGCATGTCAACGTAGTCGAGCCAGCCCCACTGGTCGGCAGTGCGGCCGTCGAACAGTCCGAAGAATGCCTGTTGCAGCTGCTCCGTAATGGGCCCGCGCTTGCCGTTGCCGATGGTGATGCGATCGACCGAACGAATCGGCGTCACTTCCACGGCGGTGCCGGAGAAGAATAATTCGTCGGCCAGATACAGCAGCTCGCGTGGCACGGCGCACTCACGCACATCGAGCTTGAGTTCGCGTGCCAGGCGCATGACGGTGTCGCGGGTGATGCCGCCGAGCACCGAATGCGCGAGCGCCGGAGTCATGAGTACGCCGTCCTTTACGAGGAACAGGTTCTCGCCACCCCCTTCGCTCACCGTGCCGTCGGTGGACAGGCCAATGCCTTCGGCAAATCCGAGGCGCTTGGCTTCCATGCTGATGAGCTGGCTGGAGAGGTAATTGCCGCCGGCCTTGGCCATCGCCGGCAGGGTGTTGGGGGCCACGCGCTGCCAGGAGGAGACGCAGACATCCACGCCCTCGGCCTCGCCCTCGGTGCCGAGGTACTTGCCCCATTCCCAGGCTGCGATCGCCACGTCCACCGGCGGCTCGATCTTCGGCACCACGCCCATCTCGCCGTAGCCGCGGAACGCGATCGGGCGCAGGTACGCGCCCTTGCTCAGGGAATTGGCGGCGATCGCCTCGCGGCAGGCGGCGTTGATCTGATCGGGCTGGAAAGGAATCTGGATGCGATAGATCTTGGCAGAATCGTACAGCCGCCGCGTGTGGTCGCGCAGCCGGAAGATGGCGACGCCCTGCGGCGTGGCGTAGGCACGGATGCCCTCGAAGACCGAGGAACCGTAGTGCAGGGCGTGCGTCAGCACGTGCACCGTGGCTTTTTCCCAGGGCACGAGCTTGCCGTTGAACCAGATGTAGGGAGTCGCTGGAATGGGCATGGGGTCCTCGCTTGCTAAACCTTAAACCGCGGTCTTGGCGGTGATCGTCGCCGCGTCGCGCGCCGCGAGGCGCGCGCCGCCCTGCTGCGACTGTTCGTTGCGGTTGATGACCTCGAGCAGCGCCTTGCAGCTCGCCACAAAGATGTCCGTCGAGACGCTCGAGCCGCGGTAGCTGCGGTCATTGTAATCCACGTAGACGACGGTTTCGCCCTGGGCGTCTTCGCCGACGGTGACCGCGTGCACTTCGAATTTGCGCACTTTCACGGCCAGGCCGGTGGCCTGTTCGATGGCCTTGTAGGTGGCATCGACCGGACCGTCGCCGCTCGCCTTGCAGGTCGGCGT
The DNA here is from genome assembly GCA_043751915.1 of Gammaproteobacteria bacterium. Lineage (GTDB taxonomy): Bacteria > Pseudomonadota > Gammaproteobacteria > Steroidobacterales > Steroidobacteraceae > FEN-1191. The sequence continues at coordinate 2,638 of JAYUZI010000238.1, forward strand.
GCGCCCGTCGGCATGCTGCAGCTTCACGGTGGCGGTCGCCGCGGCGCCGAGCTGTGAGTTGACCTCAAGCTGAGCCAGCGACCAGGGACCGTGCGCCGAGCCCTCGGCGCGCAGCACCAGCGCCTCGATGTCGCCATCGAACAGCTCCTTCTTCCGGTCCGCCAGCGCCTTGAATTCCTCGAACACGCGGTTGAGTTCGAGCTCTTCGAGCTCGAAGCCCAGCTCCTGCACGCGCTCGCGGAAGGCATGCCGGCCGCTGTGCTTGCCCAGCACCAGGTTGCTGCGCGCCAGGCCGACGTCCTCGGGGCGCATGATTTCGTAGGTCTGGGCGTTCTTGAGCATGCCATGCTGGTGGATGCCCGATTCGTGCGCGAAGGCGTTCTCACCGATGATCGCCTTGTTGCGCGGGATCGGCTGGCCGGTGATGCTCGAGAGCAGCCGACTGACCGGATAGAGCCGGTTGGTCTGGATGCCGGTGCGCAGGTTGAAGAACTGCGAGCGCGTCGCCAGCGCCATCACCACTTCTTCGAGTGAGCAATTGCCCGCGCGCTCGCCGATGCCGTTGATGGTGCACTCGATCTGGCGCGCGCCGGCCACCACGGCCGTGAGGCTGTTGGCCACCGCCATGCCCAGATCGTCATGGCAGTGCACCGAGAGGCGCACCTTGTCGATGCCGCGCACGTTCTGGCGCAGGTAGCGGAACAGCTCGCCGAACTCATCCGGAACCGTGTAGCCGACGGTGTCCGGGATGTTGATGGTGGTGGCGCCGGCCTCGATGACGGCCTCGACCACGCGGGCGAGGAAATCGAGCTCGGTGCGCGAGGCGTCCTCGGGAGAAAATTCCACGTCGTCGCAATACTCGCGGGCGATTTGCACGGCCTCGACCGCGGCGCGCACGATTTCGTCCTGCGCCATGTTGAGTTTGTACTGACGGTGGATCGCGCTGGTGGCGAGGAACACGTGCAGCCGGTGGCGCGGCGCGGGTTTCAGCGCCTTGGCGGCCGCCTCGATGTCGGCGCGCGTGCAGCGCGCCAGGCCGGCGATGATCGGCCCCTGCACTTCGCGCGCCACGGCGCTGACCGATTCGAAGTCGCCGCGCGAAGCCGCCGGAAAGCCGGCCTCGATGACGTCCACGCCCAGGTCTGCCAGCGCCCGTGCCACCCGCAGCTTTTCCGGCTGCGTCATGCTGCAACCGGGCGATTGCTCGCCGTCGCGCAAGGTGGTGTCGAAAATCAATACTCGATCTGCTTCGGTCGCCATGGCGGTCTCCAGTAATCGTGTCGGCTAGCGCGTCGCCTGCAACCAGGGCATGCGCGCGCGCAGTTTCGCGCCGACCTTTTCAATCGGCTGGTTCATGTCGGCCTTGAGCATGCGCTGGTAGTTCTTGCCACCGGCCTCGCTTTCGCGGATCCATTCGCGCGCGAACTTGCCGCTCTGAATTTCCTTGAGGATCCTGCGCATCTCGTTGTGCGTGCGCTCGTTGATCACGCGCGGTCCGCGCGTCAGGTCGCCGAACTTCGCCGTGTCGCTGATGTACTTGTGCATCTTGGTGATGCCGCCTTCATGCAGCAGGTCGACGATCAGCTTCAGCTCGTGCAGGCATTCGTAGTAAGCAACCTCGGGCTGGTAGCCGGCTTCGACCAGCGTCTCGAAGCCCTTGACCACCAGTTCGGTGGCGCCGCCGCACAGCACCGCCTGCTCGCCGAACAGATCGGTCTCGGTTTCCTCGGCGAAGGTGGTCTCCAGCACGCCACCGCGGGTGCCGCCTATGCCGTGCGCGTAGGCGAGGGCGCGCTTGTGCGCCTTGCCGGTCGCATCCTGCGCCACCGCGATCAGGCAGGGCACACCGTAACCCTGCTGGTATTGGCGCCGCACCAGGCCGCCCGGGCCCTTGGGCGCGATCAGCACCACGTCAAGGTCTTTACGCGGCTTGATCTGCTTGAAATGCACATTGAAGCCGTGTGCAAAGAGGAGCGTGGCGTGCTTGCGCAGCTTCGCCTTGATCGCCTGGTATAGCGCCTTCTGCGCCATGTCGGGCACCAGCATGGCCACCAGGTCGGCGCCCGCCACGGCGTCAATGGGTTCAGCGACCTTCAGGCCGTCACGCTGGGCGTTCTTCCAGCTCTCGCCGCCCTTGCGCACGCCGACCACGACCTTGAAGCCGCTGTCCTTGAGATTGAGGGCATGGGCGCGGCCCTGGCTGCCATAGCCCAGAATGGTCACGCGCGCGCCTTTCAGCGCCTTCTTGTCGACGTCTTTCTGCGAAAACAGCTTCATGTGAAAAATCTCCCAAGGTTCAAAAAAAACCCCGCATCGGCGGCCGGTGCGGGGTTCTGTGTTGTTGCGTCCTTCGGACCCTAGCTCAACATGCAGCACCCGCACTGACTGCTCCGCAGGAGCAGCAGCTTTGTATCGAGCAGGACGACTGATGGGTGCATGTCGCCCGAATAACACCACGACATCAAGTACTTGTCAACGCAATTGGTTAAGCTAGCACTCATGCTGCTGGATCCCGCCGATTGCCAGGACGCCATCCCGCTCTCGCTCGTCACGGAAGCCGCGCTCCCGGCCTGGCTGGCGGGGCTCGATGCCGCTGCCGCCGCCTGGCTGACGGGTCACGCCTTCCAGGCCGAGCGCGCCAGGCTACTGACCATACCCGGGCCGCAAGGCGCAGTCGCCGCGGCGGTCGCTGGACTCGGTTCCCTGGGCGATGTCACGCAAGTTTCGATGTGGGATGGCGCCGCCTGCGCTGAGCGGCTGCCACCCGGCCGTTACCGGCTTGCCGCCGACTTGCCGTCAGCAGTGGCCACGCAGTTCGCGCTGGGATGGCTGTTGGGCTGCTATCGCTTTAATCGCTTCCGCAGCCAGCCGAAAGCCGCGCACGCGGTGCATCTGGTCGCGCCGGCAAGGGCAGATTTGGCCTACGCGCAGGCCGCGGCCGAAGCGATCAGTTGGGCTCGCGATTTGGTTAACACGCCGGCCAACGAGCTCGGCCCCGCGGAGCTGGCCGCTGCCGCTGCGGGACTGGCCCGCGAGTTCGGCGGGCAATGCGCGGTCTGCGAGGGCGACGAGCTGCGGCGCGAGTATCCACTGATCGCGGCCGTTGGGCAGGGGAGCAGTCGCGCACCGCGTCTGATCGATTGCCGCTGGCCGCGGCCTGGTGCGCCGCGGGTGACGCTGGTGGGGAAGGGCGTGTGCTTCGACAGCGGCGGGCTCGACCTGAAGCCCTCGTCCGGCATGCTGCTCATGAAAAAAGACATGGGCGGCGCGGCCTGCGCGCTCGGGCTTGCGCGCCTCCTGCTGGCAATGAACGCGCCGGTGCAGCTGCGCCTGCTCATTCCCGCGGTCGAGAACAGCGTCAGCGGCGCCGCTTTCCGGCCCGGCGACGTGTGGACTTCGCGCAAGGGGCTGACGGTGGAAATCGGCAATACCGATGCCGAAGGGCGCCTGGTGCTTGCCGACGCGCTGGCTGATGCCGACCTCGAGCGGCCCGATCTGCTCATCGACCTGGCGACACTGACTGGGGCCGCACGCACGGCGCTCGGTCCCGACCTCCCGGCTTTGTTCGCCAACCAGGCAGCGCTGAGTGACGCGGCGCGTGCCGCGGGTGAGGCGGTCTGCGATCCACTGTGGCCGATGCCGCTGTGGGCAGGTTATGACGAGGAATTGGCCAGTCGCGTGGCGGATCTGAACAACGTATCCGCTGGCCCGTTCGCCGGGGCCATCATCGCGGCGCTGTTCCTCAGGCGCTTCGTGACGGCGACGCCGGAGTGGCTCCATCTCGATCTGTACGCCTGGAACCCGAAGGATCGCCCCGGTCGCCCGCAGGGCGCCGAGGCGCAGGGGCTGCGCGCCTTGTACGCGCTGATCCGCAAGAAATTTGGCTGATCCCTCCAACAGTCCGAGCCCAGTCGTCGAGGTCATGTACGCCCGCGAGCTGTGGCCGTGGGCCTTGCTGGGCATCGCTTGTGGCCTGGTCGAAGGTGGCACCGTGGCGGTGCTGGTCAAGAAAGGATTTGCCGGCCTGGTGTCCCCGCATGTGGTGGATTTCGCCGTGGCGGTGGTAAGCGGCGCCCCCGCGCTTGCCAACATTTCCAGTTTCGCGTGGGCCAATCTCGCCCACGGCCGCGCCCGCGTCGGCGTGCTGGCGAGCCTGCAGGGGGCCTTCGCCGTCGCGGTGGGCCTGGTGGCGTTGGCGCCGATTGCCCCCGGCGGCGTGGCGCTCACCCTGATCGCGGTGATCATCGCCCGCGTGCTGTGGGCGGGGATCCTCACCGTGCGCGCCGCGGTGTGGAGCGCCAATTATCCGCGCCACGTGATGGCGCGCATCACCAGCCGCATCGTCATGGCCAGTTCCCTCGGCATTGCCGTGGTCGCACTGGTGGCCGGCTGGATACTCGATGCGCACGCACGCTCGGCCCGCTGGCTGTACCTGTTCGCGGCCCTGTGCGGACTGCTGGCGGCACTGCGCTATCGCGCCGTGCGGGTGCGGCGCGAATACCAGTTGCTGGCGGCCGAAGCGGAAACCGGCGCGACCGCGGGCGCCTTCAGTCTGGCAATGTTCCGGCAGATCCTGCGCGACGATGCGTCCTTCCGCAGCTACATGTTCTGGCTGAGCCTGTATGGCGCCGGAAACCTCATGATGACCGCGCAGCTCGTGGTGCTGTTCAGCGATCGGCTGCATCTTGCGAGCCTGACGCAGATCCTGCTCCTGACCGTGGTGCCGCTGCTGCTCATGCCGCTGTTCCTGCCGGCGTGGGCGCGTCTGTTCGATCACGGACACATCATCGAATATCGTTCGCGCCAGTGCTGGGCGCTGGTGGCGGCGATCGTACTTTTGACCGCTGGTGTAATGCTGAAAGTGCAGTGGTTACTTTGGCCGGGCGCCGTGCTCATCGGTGTCAGCTACGCCGGCGCGAACCTCGGTTGGAATCTGGGTCATAATGATTTTGCCTCACCGGGACGTGCGCAGCACTACATGGGCGTGCACGTAACGCTGACGGGCGTGCGCGGACTTGTCGCGCCGCCGCTGGGCATGGTCTGCTACGAATTGCTGGAATGGCGCTGGCCTGGGTGGGGTGCGGCCTCGCTCCTGCTGCCCTTGAGCCTGGTGAGCGCAGGCGCGCTAGGCTTTGTGAAGATGCGCAACATGGCGCGCAATACTGTTGTAAGAATGTAAATGAAAAAACAAAGACAAGCTATTGATATAAGAAAATATTCAAGCCTGGTTGTGGACGGCCTCAAGCAGACGCCGGCGCGTGCCATGCTGCGGGCAGTCGGTTTCAACGATGCCGATTTCGCCAAGCCGCAGATCGGCATCGCCTCGACCTGGTCGAACCTCACGCCCTGCAACATGCACATCGCCGAGCTCGCTCGCGAGGCGGGCGCCGGCGCGGATGCGGCGGGCGGCAAGAGCGTGCCGTTCAACACGATCACGGTTTCTGATGGCATCTCGATGGGCTCGCCCGGCATGCGCTATTCGCTGGTGTCACGCGAAGTGATCGCCGATTCCATCGAGACGGTGGTGGGCGCCGAGGGCTTTGACGGCGTCGTCGCCATCGGCGGCTGCGACAAAAACATGCCCGGCTGCGCGATGGCCATCGCGCGCCTGAATCGCCCGGCGGTGTTCGTCTACGGTGGCACGATCCGCCTCGGTGCGCAGCGCCGTGACATCGTCTCGGTGTTCGAAGCGGTCGGCGCGCGCGCGGCCGGCACGATCACGGATGCCGAGGTCGACGAAGTCGAGCGCACGGCGATTCCCGGTCCGGGCAGCTGCGGCGGCATGTACACCGCCAACACCATGGCCTCGGCGATCGAGGCGCTGGGCCTGAGTCTGCCGGGCAGTTCGGCGCAGGAAGCCGTCGGAGATCCGAAGCGGGCGGACTGCCGGCGCGCGGGCGCGGCGGTCGTGGCGCTGCTGCGCGCCGGTATCCGGCCCTCCGACATCCTGACCCGCAAGGCCTTCGAGAACGCGATCACGGTTGGCATTGCGCTCGGCGGCTCCACCAACATGGTGCTGCACCTGCTGGCCATTGCCCAGGCCGCGCGCGTCCGGCTCACGCTGGCCGACTTCACGCGCGTCGGGCGGCGGACGCCGCTGCTGGCAGACCTGCGGCCGAGCGGACGCTATGCGATGTCGGAACTGATCGCCATCGGCGGCATCCAGCCACTCATGAAAACGCTGCTCGACGCGGGGCTCCTGCATGGGGAGTGCCTCACGGTGACGGGACAAAGCGTGGCGAAAAACCTGGCGGCGGTGGCGCGCTACCCGGCCGGGCAGGACATCATCCGGCCGCTTTCGAACCCGATCAAGAAAGACAGCCACATCGTCGTGCTCTACGGCAACCTCGCGCCTGAGGGCGCCGTGGCGAAGATCACCGGCAAGGAGGGCCTGAGTTTC
>JAYUZI010000239.1:0-4431 GCA_043751915.1 Gammaproteobacteria bacterium
GCACGGCTGGTCGAAGTGCTGGCCAGCGATGCCGGCCCGACGCAGCCCTTCGACGCGCTGGGCCGGCGCACGCTGGCCGTGTTCGAGGCGGTCATGCAGGCCCGCCACCGCTACGGCCCGGCCGCGGTCGGCCTGTACATCGTCAGCGCGGCGGCCACCGCCGCGGACGTGCTGGCGCCGCTGGTGCTGGCGCATTGGGCCGGGGCGCGTGACCGCCGTACCGGTGCCGCGGCGATCGACGTGGCGCCGCAGTTCGATTCGGTGGCCACCCTCGATGGCTGCGGTGAAGTCATGCGCCAGTTGCTGGGGGACCAGGTCTACCAGCGCCATCTGGCCGCCAGGGAGCGGTTGCAGACCGTGCTGATCGGCTATTCGGAAAGCAACCGCGAGAGCGGCATCGTCGCCTCGCGGCTCGCGGCTTACCAGGCGCAGCGAACCCTGGCCGCCGCACTCGACCGTGCCCACGAACGGCATGTCATTTTCTACAGCCGCGGCGGCAGCATTCCGCGCGGCGGCGGCCGCATCGATGAACTGCTGCGCGCCGCGCCGGCCGAATCGGTCAGCGGCGTGCTGCGCTTCACCGAGCAGGGCGAGAGCATCGCGCAGAATTTCGGGCTGCGCGCCAACGCCATGCGGACACTCGAGCGTGCCTTCAATACGCTGGCGCTGGCGACATTGGCGGTGCGCCGCGGGGTCGCGGTGCAGGAAAGCGCGGCGTTCGCCGCGGCCGCGGCGCAGGTCGCGGCCGCGAGCCGCGTGGCCTGGCGACAGCTGATCGATGGCGCCGGATTCTTCGAGTACTTCCGCGCCGTGACGCCGATCGACGTGATCGAACGCATGCGCATAGGCGCCGCCCAGCGGCTCGCTCCCGCGCAGGCGGAGAACGTCGAGGCGGTGCCGGCCGCGGCCTGGGTCTACGCCTGGTCACAATCGCGCCACATGCTGCCCGGTTGGTACGGCGCCGGCTCCGGCCTGGAAGCGGTCCGTGCCGCGCGCGGCGCAGATGTGCTGCGTCGCGCCTATGCCGGCTGGCCGTTTTTCCGGAGCCTGATCGGCGACATCGAGGCGATGCTGGCACGCGCGGACCTGGAGATCAGCGCCTGTTACGACGCGCTGGCGCCGCCGGCGCTGGCGGGCATCGCTGCGGCCATCCGCGCCGAGTTCACGCTGACCTGCGCGCGGGTCGCGGAGATCAAGGGGAGCGCCGGACTCCTCGACGCCGACCGCACCCTTCAGCGCAGCATCGCGCTGCGCAACCCCTACGTCGACCCGATGAACCTGATGCAGGTCGACCTGCTGCGGCGCTGGCGGGCCAGCGGACGGAGCGATCCGGCCCTGCTCGAGGCGCTGCTGGCCAGTGTCGGCGGCATAGGCGCCGGGCTCCAGACCACGGGCTGATAACCGGGACGGTCATTCCAGATAACCGGGTTCTGGCTGCGCCCGCGCGTGTACCCCCTGTACAGTGGCGGCCGTGTACCAGTACGACCAAATCGACCGCACCTTCGTCAACGAGCGGGTGGCGGAGTTTCGCGACCAGACCCGGCGCTTTCTGGCCGGCGAGCTTGGCGAGGAGGAGTTCCGGCCGCTGCGGCTGCGCAACGGCCTTTATATCCAGACCCACGCGCCGATGCTGCGGGTGGCGATTCCCTACGGGCTGCTCAACTCCCGACAGCTGCGCATGCTGGCGCATATCGCGGCGCATTATGACCGCGGCTTCGGTCATTTCAGCACGCGGCAGAATATCCAGTTCAACTGGCCGAAACTCGCGGAAGTGCCGGATATTCTCGCCGAGCTGGCTACGGTCGAGATGCACGCGATCCAGACCAGCGGCAACTGTATCCGCAACGTCACCAGCGATCACCTGGCCGGCGTCGCGGCCGACGAGCTCGAGGATCCGCGCCCCTGGTGCGAGCTGATCCGCCAGTGGTCGACCCTGCATCCGGAGTTCTACTACCTGCCGCGCAAGTTCAAGATCGCGGTCACGGGTGCGAGCGCCGATCGCGCCGCCTCCACGGTCCACGACGTGGGCCTGCACCTGGTGCGCGGGCCCGGCGGCACGGTCGGCTTCGAAGTGCTCGTCGGCGGCGGCCTCGGCCGCATGCCGATCATCGGCAAGCGCATCCGCGAGTGGCTCCCGCAGGAAGAATTGCTGGCTTACCTCGAGGCGATACTGCGTGTCTACAACCGCTATGGCCGCCGCGATAACATCCACCGGGCGCGCATCAAGGTGCTGGTCAAGTCGCTCGGCGTCGCCGAATTCACCCGCCAGGTCGAAGCCGAGTATGCGGCAAACCGCGCGCTGGCCCCGCCGGTGACGGACGCGGCGATGGCGCGGCTGCGCGCCAGTTTTGCGCCGCCCGCGTACCAGCAGCTCGCCGATCATGACGCCACGGCGGGCGCCGGCGCGGCCTTCGTGGCCTGGTACCGCCACAACACCCGTGCCCACAAGGTGGGCGGGTATCGCGTCGTGTTCGTGTCGCTCAAGAAACACGGCGAAGCGCCCGGCGACATGACGGCTGCACAGATGGAGGCGCTGGCCGCGCTCGCCGACCGTTATAGTTTTGGCGAGGTACGGGTGACGCACGACCAGAACCTGCTGCTCGCCGACGTGCCGCAGCACTCGCTCCGTGAGTTGCACGCGGCGCTCGCGCCGCTCGGATTGGCGACACCGAACATCGGCACGCTGACCGACATGATCTGCTGCCCGGGACTCGATTTCTGCAGCCTTGCCAACGCGGGCTCGATCGGCATCGCCAAACAGATACACGAGCAGTTTGATGATCTCGACTACCTGTACGAGCTGGGCGAGATCCAGGTGAAGATGTCCGGGTGCATGAACGCCTGCGGACATCACCACGTTGGCCACATCGGCATCCTCGGTGTCGACAAACGCGGCGAGGAGTGGTACCAGATCACGCTTGGCGGCTCGGCCACGGGCGAGGTCTCGCTCGGCGAGGTCATCGGCCCTTCAGTCGCCAAGTGCGAGGTCGCCGCCACGCTGGCGCGTATCGTCGAGGTCTACCTGGAGCGGCGCGAAAGCGACGCGGAAACCTTCCTGCAGGCCGTGCGCCGGCTCGGCATCACACCGTTCAAGGAGCGCGCGTATGCGGCAGATACTGTCGCGGCGTGAAGTCCGCATCGATCACTGGCGCTACCCCGATGAAGCCGGCGGTGGCCCGCAGGTGGCTACGCTTGCCGGACTGTTGGCGGCGACCGAGGCGGGGACGCTGGCCGCCGCTGAGTGGGGCGTGCGCCTCGGTCCGGCCGACGACGTAGCGCTGCTGGCCCCGCATGTCGGCCGCCTGGCTCTCATCGTCGTCCATTTCCAGGCCAGCGGTGACGGCCGCGGTTATACCCAGGGACAGCTGCTGCGCCAGCGCCACGGCTACCGGGGCGAGCTGCGCGCCGCTGGCGCAATCGGCCGCGATCACCTGTTCCTGCTGGCGCGCTGCGGCTTCGATGCCTTCGATTTCGATTCCCGGGAGGATCCGCAGGCCGCGCTTGCGCACCTTGAGCGCTACAGTGTCGCCTATCAGGGGGCTGCCGGCACGCTGGTGCGGCCGCGCGAGCGGCCCTGAGCCGCGGCCTGCGGCCTTACTGCAGGCAGACGATCAGCCGGGCGTGATAGTTGCGCCACTCGATGGGAATGACGATCGGACGGCCTCGCGCCGGATACTCGAGCGTGCCGCCGCGCCCCGACACCACCTCGGGCACCGAAATCTGGAATTGATGGCCGAAATCACGGCGCGCGTTGCCCGACAGCGTGTTGGCGATCTCGCCGACCAGATCGCACAGGTTCTCGTGGCTCATGTCGGTTTCCTGCATGCGCATCAGCATCACGCTGAGCATGCTCTTGGGGGCCGTGAAGGCGACCAGACCGGTGCGCTTGCCGCTGATCTGGATGATGCCGGTGTAATCAGAAATTTCCGGGCGCTCGCCCAACGCCAGGTGTGGCGTGCCGCACTGCGCGGCCTGCTGCACAGTACTGCCGAAATAGTGCAATACCCCGGCTACGAATACTCCGACTTCCGACTCCAGGGTCATCGCTGTCCCATTGCCCGCAATCATGCTGCGCTGATGAGCTTGCGCAGCGCTTCATTGAGCTGGCGGTCAGTGAAGGGTTTGCACAGAAACCCGCTGGCACCCTTCTCGAGGGCGTCGATCGCCGTCAGTTTGTCCGCCAGCGCCGAGATCACCAGTATGCGGATCTGCGGATCGCGTTGCACGAGTTTTGCCACGCACTCGGCGCCGTCCATCTCCGGCATGGTCAGGTCCATGGTCACCAGCGTGGGCCGCAACTGCGCGTGCATCTCGAGGGCCTCGCGGCCGTTGCGGGCGGCGCCGACAAACTCGATTTCCGGCAACTCATTGGCGCGCTCGATGCGCTTGCGGATCACGTTCGAATCGTCGACCACGAGCAGGCGATGGTGT
>JAYUZI010000240.1:0-11462 GCA_043751915.1 Gammaproteobacteria bacterium
GGCGCCGGATTCATCAATTTCCATCTCGCGAGCAATGCGCAGTACGACACGCTGCGGCGCGTGCTCGAACAGGGCGAGTGCTACGGCACGAGCAAGGCGGGCGCCGGCAAACGCGTGATGGTTGAATTCGTCTCGGCAAATCCCACCGGCCCGCTGCATGTCGGCCACGGCCGCCAGGCGGCCTACGGGGCGACGCTCGCCAATCTGCTGCACGCCAGCGGCTATAGCGTGCACCGCGAGTACTACATCAACGACGCCGGCCGCCAGGTCGACATCATGACGGCAAGCGTGTGGGTGCGTTACCTGCAGGCGGGCGGCGAAGCGCTGCCGTTTCCCGCGAACGGTTACCGCGCCGACTACGTCAACGCCATCGGCGCGAGCCTCCGTGCCGTGCGCGGCGCCGCGCTCCACCACGCCGCAACCGCCGTGCTGGCCGGGCTGCCGGCCGACGCCCCGGCCGGCGACAAGGAACTGTACATTGATGCGCTGATCGCCAGGATGCGCGCGTTGCTGGGCGCGGCGGCCTATGAGTCGGTGCTGGAGCTCGCGCTCGCGGCGATGATCGCCGATATCCGTGACGACCTCGCCGCCTTCGGCGTCGAGTTCGAACAGTGGTTTTCCGAGCGCGCGCTGGGGCAGTCCGGTGCGGTCGAGCGCGCGCTCGCGCGCCTTGCCACCCTCGGTCAGACCTACGAGAAGGACGGCGCGCTCTGGCTCCGCACCAGCAGTCACGGCGACAGCGAAGACCGCGTGCTGGTGCGCGCCAACGGCGCACAGACCTATTTTGCACCCGACCTCGCCTATCACCTCGACAAGCGCGCGCGCGGCTTCGAGCTGCTCATCGACGTCTGGGGGGCCGATCATCACGGCTATATACCGCGCATGCGCGCCGGGCTCATAGCGCTCGGCCATCCTGGCGACTGCCTCGAGGTCTGCCTGATGCAATTCGTCAGCCTGTACCGTGGCAGCGAAAAAGTGCCGATGGGCAAGCGCGACGGCCAGTTCGTCACGCTCCGCCAGCTGCGCGAGGAAGTCGGCAACGACGCCTGCCGCCTGTTCTACCTGATGCGCAGCCACGACCAGCACCTCGATTTCGATCTCGAGCTGGCCAAGTCGCGCAGCAATGACAACCCGGTTTACTACCTGCAGTACGCGCATGCGCGCGTCGCCAGCGTGATGAAGCAGCTGGCAGCGCGCGGGCTCCAGTACGACGCGGCCGAGGCGCTGGCGAGTCTCGGCCGGCTCGAGGGGCCGCACGAAGCGGCGGTGCTGACGGCGCTGCGCAGTTACCCCGACCTGCTCGCGCAGGCCGCGACCAACCGCACGCCGCACACGCTGGTGCACTTCCTGCGCGAACTCGCGCAGGCCTTCCACACCTGGTACAACGCCGCGCAGTTCATCGTCGAGGACAGCGCCACGCGCAACGCACGCCTGTGCCTCGCACTCGGCGCACAGCAGGTGCTGCGCAACGGCCTCGCGCTGCTCGGCGCCAGCGCCCCGGAGACCATGTGAGCAACCGGCGCCTGAGCGGGCGCGACTACAAAAGCGTGCGGCGTGGCGGCCTGGATCTGGCGCGCTGGCGCGACCTCGGGTTGGGGTTCGGCGCCGGTCTCCTGATCGCACTGATTGTCTACATCGGGGACCATCGCGGCGCCCAAAGCGCGACCGACGCCGGCGTCGCGCCCACGCCGACACCGCGCCACGCAACCAGCAAGGCCGGCGCTGCGGCGGGCAGCGACGCGGCGCGCGATGGCAGCGGGGAAACGGGCGACAAGTACGATTTCTACGACGGCCTGCCGAAATTCGAGGTGGTGGTGCCGGAGAAAGAACGCGGCGCGCAGGTCGACGCGGCGGCGCGCGTGAACCGGCCGGGCACTTATTTTCTGCAGGCGGGTTCGTACCGAAAGGTCGACGACGCCAACCGCATCCAGGCGCAACTGGCGCGCCAGAACATCAGCGCTTACGTGCAGCGCGTCGCCCTCGACGCCGACGTCTGGTATCGCATCCGCATCGGTCCGATCAAGGACCTCGACCAGCTCAACCGCGTGCGCCAGCAGCTGCAGGCGGCCGAGATCGTCTCGCTGGTGATCCGCGTCGAGGATTAGTCCTCGGCGTTGTGGCTGATCTCGATACCGAGCGAGCGGAGCTTGCGGTACAAGTGCGTGCGCTCCATGCCGACGCGCTTGGCGAGCTGCCCGACCTTGCCACCGCACAGCTGCAACTGCTGCTGCAGGTAGGCGCGCTCGAAATGCTCGCGGGCCTCGCGCATCGGCAGCGCGAGCAGATCCTGCTTCACCAGCGGCGCGTCGAGCGGCGCCTGCGCGGCCAGTTCACTTTCCACTTCTGCCAGTGAAATTTCCTCGGGGCCGCCGCGCAGCAACAGCCGGCGCAGAAGATTGCGCAGCTCGCGCAGTTTGTCGGGCCAGGGGTAATTGCGCAGCCGGTTCTGCGCCGCGACGCTGCAGCGGCGGAACTGGAGCCGTTCGCCCTCGGTAAGCTGGTCGCTGCACTGGCGCAGCAGGTCCGGCACATCCTCGGCGTAGTCCCGGAGCGGTGGCACGCGCAGCAGCAGCGCCGCGATCTGCGCGTACAGATCGCGGCTGATCGAAGGGCCACCGGCGCGGGTCTCGACGCCCGGGAGCGCGGTGGCAATCACGCGCGCGTCGAATTTCACCGGCGCGCCGCTGCCGCCACGCGTGTAGCTGCCGCTCTCGAGCATGCCGGCCAGGAACCGCCGCGCGGTCTCGGGCAATTCTTCGATATCGCCGAGGTAAAGCGTACCGCCGGCCGCCTGCTCGAGCAGGCCCGCCTGCGCGCTCGAGCCCAGCAGCACGCCCAGCGCCTGCTCATCCTGCAGCGCGCGGGGATTGCAACTGATGAACGGCCCGCGCTCACGGGGACCGGACTGATGAACGAAGCGCGCCAGTGCCTCGGTCTCGCAGCCAGGTTCGGCGATCAGCAGGAGCGGCGCCGGGTAAGCGGCGAGGCGCAGCAGTTCGCTGCGCAGCTCCTGCGCCGTGCGGCTACGCCCGTGGAGCGGCGCCAGCGCACGCGCTGCGGCGTAGCCGCCCGCCTGGCGCGTGCGCCGCGCGTCAAGCGCACGCTTGACCGTCGGCAGGAGCTTGGCGAGGGACAGCGGTTTCTCGATGAAGTCGAAGGCGCCGAGCCGTGTCGCCTCGACCGCGGTTTCCACGGTGCCGTGCCCGGACATCATCACCACCGGGCAATCGTGCCGCGCATCGTTGGACCATTCACGCAACAGCGTGATGCCGTCGGTGTCGGGCATCCAGATGTCGAGCAATACCAGGTCGGGGGCGGAGCGGGCGCGCGCGGCGCGCGCCTGCGCGGCGTCGGCGGCGACGTCGACATCGTGGCCTTCCTCGCTGAGGATTTCCTGCAGCAGCCGACGGATGTCCGCCTCGTCATCGACCACGAGTATCCGGCTAGCATTCATGCTCGCTCCCTCCGCAACTCAGTGCGCTTGTCCGCCGCAGCGGGCAACAATACCCGTATGCGCGCCCCGCCGGCGGCCAGGTTCTCGGCGCTGATCCGGCCGCCGTGTTCCTCCACGATACGCTGCACGATCGCCAGGCCCAAGCCCGTGCCGCGCGCCTTGCTGGTCACATAGGGCTCGAAAGCGCGGCTGAGGATATCCTCGCGGAAGCCGGGCCCGTTGTCACTGACGGTGATTTCCGCCTGCGCGGGTTTTACGGTACGGAGCCAGCGGGTGCGCACCGTGATCGCGGCGCCCGCGACCCCCGCCAGGGCCTCGATGCCATTGCTGAGCAGGTTGGCCAGGATCTGCCTTACCCGGCCGCGGTCGGCCTCGATTTCCGGCAATTGCGGGTCGAGCTCCAGTGCGATGGTCACGCCCGGGTCCTGCAGGCGGTAGAGTTCGACCACTTCGGCACTGAGCTGGTTGAGGCTGAACTGCGCGAGCTGCACTTCCGGAGCGCGGGCGTATTCGCTGAAGGCGTTGACCATCTGCTTCATGGCGTCGACCTGCTGCACGATGGTGTGCGTGGCGCGCTCGAGGAGCCGGGCGTGTTCGGTGTCGAGGCCCGGCAGGAGCTTGCGCCGCAGCTGTTCGGCGGACAGCTGGATCGGCGTCAGCGGATTCTTGATCTCGTGCGCAAGGCGCCGCGCCACCTCGCCCCAGGCCGCGTTGCGCTGCGCGGTCAGGAGCTCGGTGACGTCCTCGAAGACGATGACCAGGCCGGCCGCGTCGGTGTTGTCCGGGAGCGGTGTACAGGCCCACAACAACACCCGCGTGCCCGCTTCGTCCCTGAGCGTGAGCTGCTCGCGCCACTCGCGCTCGCCCGAGGCGAGCCGGGAGCGGAGCGCGGCGATGAGACCCACCAGCAGCGGACTGGCGCCGGCCGCGGCCGCCAGGTTCTGCCCGGCCATGGCCGCCAGGTCGCCGCCAAGGATCGCGCCCGCCGACTGGTTGGCGCTGCGCAGGTGCAGCTGTGCGTCAACCACCAGCACGCCGCTCGATAGGCGCGAGAGGATGACCGCGAGCCGTTCGCGCTCGCGCTCGACGGCCTGGCGGCCGAGCGCCGCTTCCTCGCTGGTGCGCCGCAGGCGCTTGGTCATGTCATTGAATGAATGCACCAGGAAACCCATTTCATCGCGCGAGGGCAGCGGCAGGCGCGTGCCGAAGTCGCCCTTGCCCACCGCGCGCGTGCCGGCGATCAGGTCCTTGACCGGGCGCGTCAGCCGCTGCGCCGACCAGACCGCGCCGTAGACCGCCGCCAGCATGGTGATCAGCAGCACCAGCGTCAGGGTCAGCCTGAAGTTGATCTTGAGCGGCTCGCGCGTCGCCGACATATCGCCGTAATTCGAAAAAGCGTTCTGCACCGCATCGGCAAGCCCGGAAAGCTCTGCGGGCACGTCGTAGTTGATGACCACGAAGCGGCCCGGTGGCACGAGCGCGGCCCGCGGCAGCGGCGCCGCGGTGACGATGGTCGCCCGGCCGCCGGCGGGCGGCTGCAGGGCAAAATAGCTGCGGCCGGCGGCGATCTGCAGCCGCACCTCGGCCGAGGGCGGCACCGGGAGCGTCGTGCCGGCACTGGCGCTGCTGAGGCTCAGCGCACGACCGCCGGTGTCGTACACCGTGACGTCGGCGGCCTGCGCCGCGCGCCGTTCGGCGTCGAGCCGCACGGCGAGGTCCGGCCCGCTCAACCCGGCGATCGCGTGCGCGAAATTCTCGGTGCGGCGCGACTGCTCGTGCAGCCGCAGCTCGAGCGCCGAACGTGACAGCACCAGCGCGTCGTTCAGTCCCTGCCTGATCTCGACGCGGAACCAGCTGTCGATGCCGTAGTTGAGGAACTCGAGCGCGAACAGGTAGACGATCAGCAGCGGCACGACCACCAGGGTGCCGAACATACCCACCGTACGCGCCGTCAGACGCGAGCCGGGAACATGGTCCTGGAAATCGCGGTACAGCTGCCACAGCTTGCGCGCCAGCAGCACGCCGAGCGTCAGCACGGCGCAGATGTTGAGCAGCAGGATCCACGGCTGGCGGCGGTTGAAGTCGGCGGAATTCTCGGCGCTGTGCGCCAGCAGCAGCAGCGCCCACACGCCGGCACCGCTGCCGAGCACGGTCAGGGCCCGCAGACCCCAGCGCTTCAACGCACGAGGGTCCATGTGTACCAGTCGCTGGTGCGGTGCCAGGCGTCCGACCAGAACATCAGGGCGCGCAGCGCATCGGGCATGTGGCCGCGGCGCACGCCGGCGCGCAGCGCGATCTGCCACTGCTCATCGCTCCGCAGCTGCGAGTCGACGGCGATCGGCCACTCTTCCACGGCGCCGAGGCTTGCCAGCGCGGCGTCCAGCGTCGGAAAGGATTCCTGCGCGCCCGAATCGGTGTCGCGCAGCAGGAAACGGTCGGTGACCACGTGATAGGTGAGTGCACGGTGCCGTACCAGGTCGACCGCCTCGGCGTCGAACCACATGCGCCGGTGCCGGCTGACGATGCACTCGAGGTCGAAGCTCAGCGTCACGCCGTCCTTGAGCGAGGCCGTGAGCAGATCGCTGCGCGGATAGGCGACGCGCGCGCTCAGCACGATCACGCCATGGCTGGGCACCGCATAGGCGGAGCGGATCTCGAGCTCGCCATCGAGCGGATCGTCGGCACGCACCGATCCCGTCCCGCCCAAGGCCAGGACGGCTGCCAGAACCCGCGCCGTATTGCCGAGCGTACGCATGCTTTAGCGCTGTGGCGCCCCCTCCTCTTTGGTGAGGCAAGCATAATAGAAGCCGTCGCCGGCCGCTCCCGGGAGCCGTTGCCACCCGGGAACGCAGGGCCGGAGCGTGGCGTCGAGCAGACCGGCCGGGGGCGGCAGTTCACGCGCGTCCCCCTGCGCCGCCAGCAGGCCGGCCACCACCGCCGCATTCTCCGCCGGCAGCACCGAGCAGGTGGCGTAGAGGAGCCGGCCGCCGCGACGCAGCAGCGGCCAGCAGGCGCGCAGCAGCGAGCCCTGCCGCGCCGCGAACTCCACGATGTCGCCAGGGCGCCGCAGCAACTTTATGTCCGGGTGGCGCCGGATCACACCGGTCCCGGAGCAGGGAGCATCGAGCAGGATGGCGTCGAACGGCACCCCGTCCCACCAGTCCGGCGCCGCGCCCAGTTCGGCATCCACGAGCCGCGCCTCGCGCCCAAGCCGCCGCAGGTTGTCGGCGACGCGAATCAGCCTCTGCGCGTCGCTATCCAGAGCCGTGAGCGCAATGGGCCCGCCCGCGGCCTCCAGCAGTGCGCCAGTCTTGCCGCCCGGCGCGGCGCAGGCATCGAGCACGCGCTCGCCCGGCCGTGGCGCCAGCCACAGCGCCGCCAGCTGCGCGCTGGGATCCTGCACCGAAACACGCCCGCTCTCGAAGCCGGGCAACGCGTTGACCGGTACTGGCACGGCCAAGGTGACGGCGGTGGCCACTCCGGGCACGGCCTCGCCAGGCAAACCGTGCGCGGCGAGTTCCAGCAGGTAGTCCGCGACACTGATGCGGCTGGTGTCGACGCGCAGGCACAGCGGCGGATGCGCATTGTTCGCCGCGAGCAGGGCGTCGAGTTCGTCGGGCCAGGCGGCGCGCAGGGCCGCGACCAGCCAGTCCGGGTGCGCGTGGCGCGCCACCAGATCGCGATCGACCGCTGCGAGCAGCGCGACCCGCTCGCGCAGGAACCGGCGCAGCACCGCGTTGACCAGTCCGGTGGCGCGCTCGAGCCCGAGGTAGCGCGCGGCATCGACCGCCGCCGTCACCGTGGTCGCGCTCGCATGCGCCGAGTATTCGAGCTGGTGCGCGGCGCAGACGAGGAGCGAGCGCAGCTTCGGGTCGATCTGCGTACCGGGCCGGGCCAGCAGCGGCATCACGGCCGGCGCGAGCCGCAAGTACCAGCGCAGCGTTCCAAGTGTGACCGCCTGGATAGCACCGCGTTGCAGGCCTTGCGGCTCTGCCGCCAGCGCCGCGTCGGCGCTCAGGCCCTCGCCGAGCACGGCCGCCACGGCGCGCGCCGCGCCAGCCAGCACCAGCGTCGCCGTCCCCGGCGGACGGGCGCTCGGGCGCACACGGCTGTTGGTGCGCATCAGGTCCTAGCCGAACTTCAAGCCGTCGAGCGGATGGCTGTGCGCAAATTCGGCCGCGCTCACCACGCGCCGCCCGGCGCACTGGAGCCGCTCTATAGTCAGCTCGCCTGTACCACACGCGACCTGCAGGCGTGTTCCGTCGAACCCCAGCACGGTGCCGGGTGTAGCGGTGACGGGCGCCGCGTGTGCCTCAAGTGCGGCCGCCGACGCGTCAGCCTGCCAGATGCGAAGCTGCGCCCCGGCGAGCAAAGTCTCGGCGATTGGCCACGGGTTACAGCCCTGCACCTGGCGTGCGACGTCCGCCGCACTCGCCGACCAGTCGATCAGCGCCTCGTGTTTCGCGAGTTTGCGAGCGTAGCTGGCGCCCTCGGCCGGCTGGGCACGCGGCGTCGCCGTGCCCGCTTCGAGCGCAGCGATCACCGTGAGCAGCAGTTGCGCACCGCTGCGTGCCAGCACCTCGTGCAGCGCGGCGCTCGTCATGCCGGCGCCGATCGGCGCCGAGCGCTGCGCGAGTATCGGTCCGGTATCGAGGCCCGCGTCCATCTGCATGATGGTCACGCCGCTCTCGGTGTCGCCGGCGAGTACTGCGCGCTGGATCGGCGCCGCCCCGCGCCAGCGCGGCAGGAGCGAAGCGTGGACATTCAGGCACCCGAGCCGCGGCAGCTCGAGCACCGCAGGGGGCAGGATAAGACCGTAGGCCACGACCACGAGCAGATCGGGCTGCCACTCGCGGAGCGAGGCACGGTCCGCATCGCTCGCCAGCCGCTCGGGCTGCGCTACGGGGACGCGCAGCTCCAGCGCACGACGTTTGACGGAGCTGGCGCGCAGCGCGCGCCCGCGCCCAGCGGGCCGGTCGGGCTGGGTCAGCACACCGACTAGTTGATGCTCCGAGGCGGCCAGCGCATCGAGCGCCGGCAGGGCGAAGTCCGGCGTCCCGGCGAAAGCGATGCGCAGCATGGCCGGTTGAGACCGCTTCAGATGGCTTTGGCGCTGGACGCCGCGCGCGCGCCTGCGGTCCGCCGCACCCTGGGCGCGTCACCGCGCTCGCGCTTTTCCTTTTCAAGCCGGCGCCGGATGCGTTCGCGCTTCAGGCTCGAGAGATAATCGACGAACAGCTTGCCCTCGAGGTGGTCCATCTCGTGCTGCACGCACACGGCCAGGAGCCCCTCCAGCTCGCGCTCGGAATAGGCGCCGTGCCGGTCCTGCGCGCGCACCCGCACGCGCGCGGCGCGCTCCACCGGCTCGTAGACCTCGGGCACCGACAGACACCCTTCCTCGGACTGCGCGGCGCCTTCGCGAGTCAGGATCTCCGGGTTGATGAACACCTGCGCTTCACTGCGGGTCTCGCTGACATCAACGACGATCAGACGCAGGTGCACGTCGACCTGCGTGGCGGCCAGGCCGATGCCCAGCGCCGCGTACATGGTTTCGAGCATGTCGTCGATCAGCCGTGCCAGCGAAGCGTCGAAACCCGCCACCGGCACGGCACGAGTGCGCAACCGCGGGTCGGGGAATTCCAGTATCGTCAACTGCGCCATGGCGGCTTTTTGGAACCTCGGCTTGCGCCCATGTGATCCAGCGCACAAACTCGGCACCGGACCATGTGCGTTTGGCGGTCATTGAGTTTATAACAGCTGCGGGTGGCCCATCCCACCCGGCCCCTGTAATTAGGAGTGAGGGATGATCCCCTATAAGACAATGAGCCCAACCCGGATGTTCCCGATGGCAACCGGGCTGGCTGCGCTCTTGACCCTGGGATCGGCCCTGGGCGGCTGCTCGCATACCCGCTTCTGGCCAGGGCACCGCGACGCTGCCGGCCCCGCAGCGCCGATGATCACGGCACCCGATAGCGCGGCACAGCCCGCAGCGGCAGCCGAACCGCAGACCGTGACCTCAGACCTGCCGGACGCCACGCCCGACTCCGAGACCACCACCACCGTTATTCCCGACGCCACCGCCTCCGTCAGCCCGACGGCGCCGAAGAGCTACACCGTGCAAAAGGGCGACACGCTCTGGCACCTGGCCGGCATGTTCCTGAAGGATCCGTGGCTGTGGCCCGAGATCTGGTACGCGAACCCCGAGGTCAGCAATCCGCACCGTATCTATCCAGGCGACACGCTGCGCCTGGCGAAGGCGACGGACGGGCGCGGCGGCCAGGCCGTAGCCGTTCAGCTCGTGCACGCCCGTGGCGGCGGCACGCGCCTCCAGCCGCTGCTGCGCAGCACGGAACTGGAAGCGCCGATCGCCAATATTCCCTATACCGCGATAGCCGCGTTCCTCTCGCGCCCCGGCGTACTCACGAAGAGCCAGGCCGAAGCCGCTCCGTACGTGCTCGCGCTGCGCGACCGGCACATGATCGCCGGCGCCGGCAACGATGTTTACGTAAGCCACCTCAAGGCCGCCGAGGGCGAGCGCTTCAGCGTGCTGCACGTCGGCGAGAAACTGAAGGATCCGGACGGCCACGGCTCACTGGGCTACCTCGCCAATTACGCCGGCGTCGCGCAGGTCACGCGCGCGGGTGACCCGGCGCGCGTGCAGATCATCGAATCGGCGCGGGAAGTCCTCGCCGGCGACGTGCTGGTGCCCGAGAGCGCCGGCAGCGTGGGCGATTTCGTGCCGCATCCGCCCAATGCACAAGTGCAGGGGCGCATCCTCGCCGTCGTCAACGGCGTGCTGCTCGCCGGCCAATTCCAGGTGGTCGCCATCAATCGCGGCAGCCAGGACGGACTCGAACCCGGCCATGTGCTGCGCGTCAACGAGTTGCCGCAGCGCGTCCGCGACCGCTGCGCGCGCATCACGGGGAACGGCACCTGCACGCACTTGCGCGACACCCAACTGCCGATCGAGGCGGTGGGCACGCTGCTGTTATTCCGCGTGTTCGAGCACGTGAGCTACGCGCTGGTGGCCGCCGAGACCAATCCGATCAGCGTGGGCGATCACGTCGTCAAGCCCTGAAGACCCGCTGAATCTGTGCTGATTGCCGAAAAAGGGCCCGTAGCAATACGGGCCCTTTGTTTTATGCTCTCCGCCCATGAGCGCCCGTACGATTGACGACCACGCCCGCTGGCTGGCCCTCGCCCGCACACCCGGCCTGCACGTCGATCAGCTGCGCGATGCCGGGGCATTGGAAAATCCGCTGCAGCTGGTCGGCAGTGCCGCCGCCGAACTGGCGGCACGCGGCATCCCCGCGGCGGCAGCGGCCTGGCTTGCCCGCCCCGACGTGGCGACGCTCGATGGCGACCACCGCTGGCTGGAAAGCGCAGGCGTACAGCTCATCGGCTTCGACAGCGAGCGCTATCCACCGCTTCTGCGCCTCATTGCCACAGCTCCGGTCGCGCTCTACGTGCTGGGCAGCGCCGAGGTGCTGCTCTCGGCGCAGCTGGCGATCGTCGGCAGCCGCAATCCCACCGCCGGCGGCGCGCGCACGGCGCGCGACTTCGCGGCGTTCCTGGCGCGCGGCGGCCTCACCATCACCAGCGGCCTCGCACTCGGCATCGACGCCGCGGCGCACGAAGGCGCGCTCGAGGGCCCGTTCGAGGGCAATGGGCACACGGTGGCGGTCCTTGGCTGCGGGCTCGACCAGGTTTACCCGCCCGAAAACACCGCGCTCGCGGCCCGCATCGTGGCCGCTGGGGGCGCGTTGGTCAGCGAGTTTCCGCCGGGCACCGCCCCGCGCCGCGAGAATTTTCCACGCCGCAACCGGTTGATCAGCGGCCTTTCGCTCGGCACCCTGGTGGTCGAGGCGGCGCGCCAAAGTGGCTCGTTGATCACCGCCCGGCTGGCCAGCGAGCAGGGGCGCGAGGTCTTTGCGATCCCCGGCAGCATCCACAACCCACTCGCCCGCGGCTGCCACGAATTGCTGCGCCAGGGCGCAAGACTCGTCGA
>JAYUZI010000241.1:0-4075 GCA_043751915.1 Gammaproteobacteria bacterium
TTCTTCGTGTATGTGTTCATCAACGCCGGCATGGTGACCGGGCTCCTGCCGGTGGTCGGCGTGCCGTTGCCGCTGATCAGCTATGGCGGCACTTCGGTCGTGACGCTGCTGGCGGGGTTCGGTATTCTCATGGGCCTCTATTCGCACCGGAAGCTCGTCAACTCGTGATGCCGCGCGGCTTGTTCCTCTCGCTGGGCCTCGCCCTCGCCCGGCTCCTGCTGCCGGCCTTGGCGCAGGCCGCCGACGCGCCTGCCGCAGCCGAACGTGTGCTGCCCGGGCACACGCGCTTCGATCTCAATCGCGCCGACATCGGCGCCTTCGTCGAGCGCATGGCCGGCAAGGGCTTCAAGCGCGAGTCGGTCTACGCGTTGCTCGGCAAGGCCGAGCCGCAGCCGAAGATCATCGAGGCCATGAACCGGCCGGCCGAGAAATCGCTCGCTTGGTGGGAATACCGCGCGCGCTTCCTCGACAGCGCGCGGGTCGATGCGGGTGCGCGCCTGTGGCGCGAGCACCGCGAACTACTCGACGCCATCGCCATGGAGCGGCACGTACAGCCCGAGTACCTGCTGGGCATCATCGGCGTCGAGACCTATTTTGGCCGCGTCATGGGCCGTTACCGGGTACTCGACGCGCTCGGCACCCTGGCCTTCGACTACCCGGCGCGTGGCGAATTCTTCCAGCGCGAGCTCGAGCAGTTCCTGCTGCTGACACGGAACGGCGAGATCGACCCGCTGACCGCGCTCGGCTCCTACGCCGGCGCCATGGGCGCCGCGCAGTTCATGCCCTCGAGTTTCCAGAATTTCGCGGTCGACGAGAGCGGCACGGGCCATCGCGATCTGTGGTCCGACTGGGCCGACATCTTCGGGAGCGTGGCCAACTACCTTGCGCAGCACGGTTGGGAGTACGGTCAGCCCGTGCTGGCCGAGGCCACGCTGGGCACCGCGCCCGAGCCGGCTGCGGCTTCGGGCAGCACGCTCAACGAGACACTGGGCGCGCTGCGCAGCCGGGGAATGCAGGTGGTGAGCCTGCTGGATGACGCGACACCGTGCCTGACGATCTCGGCGCCACTGAGCGAGGGCATGAGTTACCGGGTGGGCTTCCGCAACTTCTACGTGATCACGCGCTACAACCACAGCCCGCTGTACGCCATGGCGGTCAACGATCTGGCGCAGGCCATCAGCGCGCGCGTGCTGGCGCCCGACGCGCCCTGATGCGCGGCCTGCAGGCTGCAATCGGGACCGTGCTGGCGCTGCTGCTCGCCGCCTGCGCGAGCGCGCCGCGGCGCCTCGCCCCACCGATCACTGCGCCGTCGCCGCGAGCCGCTGTCCCCGACGCGGTGCCGCGGGCCGAGCCGCGCAGCAGCCACGGCAATCCGCCTTTCTACGACGTGAACGGTCAACGCTATACGGTGCTGGCCAGCGCCGACAGCTATCTCGAGCGCGGCGTGGCTTCGTGGTACGGGCCCGACTTCCACGGCCACAACACTTCGAGCGGCGAACGCTACGACATGTACGGCATGAGCGCGGCGCACCGCACCCTGCCGATCCCCTGCTATGCGCGCATCACCAATCTCGGCAATGGCCGCAGCGTCGTGGTGCGCATCAACGATCGCGGCCCGTTCGTGGCCAACCGCATCGTCGACCTGTCGTATTCAGCCGCTACGCGCCTCGACATCGTGCGCACCGGGACGGCATTCGTCGAGCTGCGCACGCTCGCTCCGGGCGAGGCGCCCTCGGAAGCGTCGCCGGTCACGGCCGCAGAGCCGGCCACGCCGCCGGTCGCGTTGTACATCCAGGTCGGCGCCTTTGCCGATCCGGCCAACGCGCAGCGCGTGATCGAGCGGCTCCAGTCCAGCGGCGTGCCGCAGGTGTTTTCACTGGCGAGCAGCGGCTCCGGGCAGTTGCTGCGCCGGGTGCGCATCGGTCCGATCGCCACCGTCGAGGAGTTCGACCAGCTCGCGGCGCGCCTCGCGGCGCTCGGTTACCCCGAAGCACGACTCGCCAATGACTGAAGCATGCCGCTACACTGCGCGCCGCCCCGCGGGAGATCTGCTGATGAAATCGAGCCCATGCAATGTCGTTGCCGCCACGCTGACCCTGGTCCTGGCGCTGTGCGCCGCCTTGCCTGCCGGTGCCGTGAGCGCCGCGACGGCTCCCGTGGTGACCGCGCCACCATTGGCGGCCGCGCCCGCCATCGAGGCCCGTAGCTGGGTGCTGGTCGATTTCGCCTCCGGGCAGTCGCTGGCGGAAAGCAATGCCAACCAGCGCGTCGAGCCGGCGAGCCTGACCAAGCTCATGAGTGCGTATGTGGTGTTCAGCGCCTTGCGCGACGGCCGCCTGCAGATGAACGAGGAAGTGCTGATCAGCGAGCATGCCTGGCGCGCCGAGGGCTCACGCACCTTCGTGCAGGTGGGCACGCGCGTGCCGGTCGAGGTACTCGTCAAGGGCATGATCGTGCAGTCCGGGAACGACGCCACCATCGCGCTCGCCGAGCGCGTTGGCGGCAGCGAGGCCGCGTTTGTACAGATGATGAATGCCTACGCGCTACGGCTCGGCATGAGCGGCACGCACTTCGAGGATGCCAGCGGCCTGCCCTCGCCTTCCCACTACAGTACGGCGCGCGATCTGGCGACGCTGTCGCGGGCGATCATCCGCGATTTCCCCGAATACTACGGCATCTACTCGCTGCGTGAGTTCACCTGGAACAAGATCCGCCAGGAAAACCGCAACGGCCTGCTGGAGCGTGATTCGAGTGTCGACGGCATCAAGACCGGCCATACCGAGACCGCAGGCTACTGCCTGATCAGCTCCGCGCTGCGTTCCGGCATGCGCCTGGTATCAGTGGTGCTCGGCGCACCGGGCGTCACGGCACGCGAGAGCGGGAGCGCCGCGCTCCTGAACTATGGCTTCAATTTCTACGAGTCGATCACGGTCAAGAAGGCGGGCGAAATGGTGCTCAAGCCGCGCGTGTACAAGGGCGCGGAAGCATTCATCGCCGTCGCGCCGGCCGGTGCCGTGCAGGTCACGGTGCCGCGCGGCCAGGGCACGACACTGATGACGCGCGCGACCGTGCGCGGTCCGTTGATAGCGCCGCTCGCTGCCGCCACTGCAGTGGGCGAGCTGCAGGTGGACGTCGCCGGCAAGACCGTGGCCAGGGTGCCACTCTATCCGGTGACCGCGGTGGCCGAAGGGGGCCTGTGGCGCCGGCTGGTCGACACGATCAGCCTCTGGTTCTAGCGCGGCAGCAGGCAGGTCATGGCCGAACCACTCCCGCTTTGCCATCTCAACGGCGCGCTGCTGCCGCTGCGCGAGGCGCGCATCTCGCCGCTCGATCGCAGTTTTCTGTTCGGCGATGGCGTCTACGAGGTGATCGCCATGCACGGTGGCTACGCCTCGAGGCTCAATGCCAACATCGCGCGCCTGAAGCGGAGTCTGGCGGAGCTGCGCATCCGCAACCCCCACGGCGACGTCCGCTGGACCGAGCTGGTGCAGGAACTGGCGATGGCCAACGGCGGCGGCGATCTCTATGTCTATCTGCAGGTCTCGCGCGGCGGCGAATTCGGCCGCAATCACGCGCCGCTGCCTGATGTCGAACCGACGGTGTTTGGATTCTGCGCGCCGCTGCTGGCGACGCCCGCGGAAGTGTTCGAACACGGCGTCGCGTGCATCACGGCGCAGGACCCGCGCTGGGCGCGGTGTGATATCAAGTCGGTGGCGCTGTTGGCCAATGTGCTGCTGCGCCAGCAGGCCGTCGAGGCCGGCGCCGCGGAGACCATCCTGCTGCGCGAGGGCTGGCTCACCGACGCCAGCGCCGCGGCGGTGCATGTGGTGATCGAAGGCGAGATCCGCACGCCGCCACGCAGTCATCAACTGCTCCCGGGCACGACCCGCGCACTCATCGAAGAACTCGCCGCGGCCAATGGCATTCCCTGGCGCAGCGTCCCGGTCAGCGAGGCGGGCCTGCGCGGCGCGGATGAAATCTGGCTCAGCGCGGCGACACGCGGCGTCGTGGCGGTGACGCGCCTCGATGGCGCGAGCGTGGGGAGCGGCCGGCCTGGGCCGCTGTGGCGGCGTAT
>JAYUZI010000242.1:0-4210 GCA_043751915.1 Gammaproteobacteria bacterium
TGCAGTTCAGCGAACAGGATCGCGGCCAGACCCGCCACAAGATCGAGAACTACCTGGCCGGCGCGCTCTCGGGCGACAAGGCCACGCACACCATGTAGCGGACCTAGCCCGGGCGGCGCAACTCCGGTTCCGCGCTCGACAGCCCGCCGCGCAGCACATAGGCATCAAACCCGCGCTCGAGCAGGATGAACGCGCCCGCGGCGCTGCGCCGGCCGGTGTCGCAGTAGACGACATAGGGCGTGGCGCGATCGAGTGTCGCGAGCTTCAGGCGGATGAAATACAGCGGGATGTTCAGCGCTCCCTCGATGGCGAGGTTCTGGAATTCCGAGGGCAGGCGCACGTCCAGCCACTTGCCGCCACGCGCGATGATGTCGCGCGCCTGCTGGTATTCAACCCACTGCTGCAACGGCTCGTTCATGAGCTCGCGGAAATCCTGCTTGGAAAGCCGCATCAGCACGCCGTCGGTCAGCATGGTGATGGTGGCGTTGCGCTTGGCCTCGGAGATCAGCGCTTCCTCGCCGAAGGTGTCGCCGACCGTGAGCTCTGCGAGGCGGATGCCCTCGCGGTTGAGCGGCGTCTCGCGCGTCACCACGCACTTGCCGCTCACTACGGCGTAGAAGAAATCGCCTTCCGTGCCCTGCTGGATGATCACTTCGCCGGTCTGGCAGGCAATGCGCTGCATGCGCATGAAGATAGCCTGGATGTTGGCCGGTGGAATGCGGTGGAAGGCCTTGGTCTGCAGCAGCGTGGTCATCCAGTCGTCGCCGCCGCCGCCGCCAAAATGCGCCTGCAGTTCACCGACCTCGTAGGTGCCGGTCTGGTCCCAGGTGATCATCATGTCGAGCAGGTCCGAGTCGACGGCGATGTATTCGATGGCATCGACAGCGCGGGCCGTAACCCGGCGTGGCAGTTTGGGCGCGAGCGGATTCTTCGCTTCGGGCGTGCCGCCGCGGATCATCGCCACGGTGCGCTCGCCCTCACGCAGCTCCACCATGCCGGCAATCAGCCAGAAGCTGCGCCGCTCGCTATCGCCTTCCCTGAAGAGGTTGCGGTTGGCCGCGAGTTCGTTGACCGTGACCTTGCGCGCGAGCGCCGCCAGGTTGTCATTCTTCATGCCATCGAGCGGCGACAGCTTGCGCAGCAGCGCCACGTTGGCGGGTCGGCCCTCACTCATTCGCACACCTGAATAGCGCTTGTGCCACCGATGTTAGCACAGCAGGTTTGCCCCTCACCGTGAGGCGCGGGTCATGCCAGCGCCGACCAGCCCGCGTCCGGGCGGAACCGGGCGCCATAGCGTTGCTCGAGCTCGGTGAGCCGGGCGACCACCGCGGCGACACCGCGCGTGCGGGCATAATGCAGCGGTCCGCCGCGGAACGGCGCGAAGCCGGTGCCGAACACCACGCCGGCGTCAAGCAGGTCGGCATCGGCGACCACCTGCTCGCGCAGGCACGCGGCGCATTCGTTGAGAAGCGCGAGGATCAGACGGTCACTGAGGTCGGCGGGCGCGCTGGCGGTGAGCGGTTCGCGCACCGCCTTGCCATCCTGCCACGCATAGAAACCCTGGCCGCTCTTGCGGCCGAGTTTGCGCGCGCTCACCAGTTCGCGGAGCCGTGCCACGTAGGGCGGCAGCTCGCGCCCCAGTTCGCGGGTGATGATTTCGCCGACGTGCAGCGCGACGTCCAGGCCGACGACGTCGGAGAGTTCGATCGGTCCCATCGGCATGCCGAATTCAACGGCAACGCGATCGATCAGCGCCAGCGGCACGCCTTCTCCGGCGGCGTACAGCGCCTCGTGCAGGTAGGGAAACAGCACGCGGTTGACCAGGAACCCGGGTCCGCTGCGGCAGGGCAGCGGGAGCTTGTCGAGGCGGCGCGCGAAAGCCATCGCCGCGGCGAGCGGCTCGGGGCGCGTCGCTGCGGAATGAATCACTTCGATGAGCGGCATCTGCGCCACCGGGTTGAAGAAGTGCAGGCCCACGAGTCGCCCGGGGTCGGCGAGGCGCTCGGCGAGGTGCTCCAGCGTGATGCTGGAAGTGTTGCTGCACAGCACGGCTCCCGCGGCCAGCCGCGGTTCGGCCTGCGCGTAGAGTGCGCGCTTGGCGTCCAGGTCTTCAAAGATGGCCTCGATCAACACGTCGGCGGTCGGCACGCCGTCCCCGGCAACGTCAGCACGCAGCCTCGCTTGTGCCGCCGCACGATCCGCGGGATCGCGGATCCGCTTGCCAAACAAAGCCGTGGCACGCTGCAGCGCCGGCTCGATGTATTTCTGCTCGCGATCCTGGAGCGTGACCTCGAGTCCGCGCAGCGCGCACCACGCGGCGATATCTCCGCCCATGACGCCGGCGCCGATGACATGCACGCGCTTGAGCGTTGCCTGGGTCTTGCCGCCGAGCGCCTTGAGCCGATCCTGCAACAGGAACATGCGCACCAGGCCGCGCGCCGCTTCACTCGTGAACAGGCGCGCGATTGAGTGCGCTTCGGCGTCGTAAGCGCGGCTGCCGCGGGCACCGTAGCGCACCCACAGGTCGATGATGGCGTAAGGGGCCGGATAGTGCGCGCGCCGCGCCTGGCGGGCGACCCGGGCTTCGAGCGAACCGCGCATGAGCGCGCGCACGCCTGGCAGATTGAGCAGCCGGTCAAGGAGCGGCGGGCGGTGCGGTGCCGGCCGCTGCGTCACGATCCGCCGTGCCTCGTTATCCAGCTCGCCAGCGGTGACCAGGCGGTCGACGAGGCCGATGGCCAGCGCACGATCAGCGCGCAGCGGCTTGCCGCTGAGCATCAGCTCCATCGCCGCCCGGACGCCGAGCAGGCGCACCGCTCGCACCGTGCCGCCGAATCCCGGGTGGATGCCCAGTTGCACTTCGGGCAGACCGAGGGTCAGGCGGCTGTCATTGACGCCGACGCGGTAACGGCAGGCGAGCGCGAGTTCCAGGCCGCCGCCCAACGCGAAGCCGGCAAGCGCCGCGACCGTGGCGCAGGGCAGCGCCTCGAGTTTAGCGAACACCCGCTGGCCTACTGTGATGTGGGCCAATGCTTCCTCGGCATTTCGAAAGGCCGTGAACTCCCGTATATCGGCGCCGGCGATGAATCCGGACGCCTTGCCGGAACGGATGATCAGGCCACTGGGTGGCACTGCCGCCAGCTCACTTAGTTTGGCTTCGAGCTCGAGCAATACCGCCTGGCCGAGCGTGTTGGCGCTGCCTCCCGGCCGGTCAATAGTCAGGGTGGCGATGCCGCCGCTATCGCGTTCCAGTCGCCAGGCGCTGGTATCGTTCATGTGCTGCCCTTCATTACTAGTGAATTTCAAAGTCGCATATCAATGGACGATGGTCCGAGTAGCGGACTTCGGGAATGCGGAATGCGGTGACCTCGATCCCGGCGCTGACCAGGATGAAGTCGAGTTCTACGCGCGGCGCGCGCGCCGGATACGAGGGCAGGCCCAGGGCATTGGCGCTGCGCAGGCCTGAGGCGCGCATGAACAGGTAGATCTCGTGCGTGCCCCAGAAAGTGTTGAAGTCGCCGGCGACGATCACCGGCTTGATGGCGCCGGCGATCAGGTCGTGGAGCGTGCGCAGCTGGTACTGGCGGTGGCGGTACTTCAGCGACAGGTGCACGAGAAACACGCAGACCTGGTCGAGTTCGAGCTCGATGATCAGCCGCTTGATGCCGGTGTCGAAATAGTGAAAACGCTCGCCGGTGACGCTCGGCGCCGCCAGCAGCGCGTTGGATTGCTTGCGCACGATCGGCACCAGGTGATTGATGGAGCCCGACCCGTACTTGCACTCGTAGGCGGTGTAATGGCCGATCGAGTCGGCGATATATTCGGCCTGATTGACCATCCGGGTGCGGATCGAGCCGGTGTCCACCTCGACCAGCCCCACCAGGTCAGGGTTCTCATTGCGGATGAATTGGGTAATCTGTTCGAGTACTTTCCGGCTGCTGCGCAGGTACCCGGCGCCCGGGACAGGAAGGTGAAACGCCGGGCCGGTGCCGGTGGCGTAGCGGATGTTGTAGACGAGCAGGCGCAACGCTATCCCTTTTTCGAGTATGCAAGGCCCGGGTGGGCACAGTACACTTAATGCCATGTCCCAGCGCGATCCTATACGGGTTTTCGTCACCCATGCATGGGAGCAAAGTGACGACTACCAGCGGGTCTTCGAGTTCCTCGAAAGCGCCCGCAACTTCTATTATCGCAATTGCAGCAACCCGGA
>JAYUZI010000243.1:0-2946 GCA_043751915.1 Gammaproteobacteria bacterium
GGCGCCGTGCGCCAGTTTGCGCAAGCCTGGCCAGTCTTCCGGGTCGAGCGTTTCCTGCGTCAATTCACCTGCCATGATTCCTCCGCGGTCATTCATCGGTAACATAGTATGGTCGCACGAGCCGGGCGCGAAGGGTAAGCCGATGGTCGAGCTGGGAGGGAAACTGCATTTGCACGAGGCGTTCCGGCCGCGCGTCGTGCACATCGGCAACGAACAGTCGCCGCTACTGGTCGTCGATCATTTCCTCCGCGACCCGCAACTGCTGATCGATCACGCCGCGGAGCACGGCGCGTTCTCGTCGGTCACGGACACCAAGTATCCGGGCGTGCGCGCACCGCTCCCACACATCTACTCACTGGCCGTGCGTGCTTTCCTGGGCGCCCTGATCGCCGACACCTTCGGTCTGGGCACCAGCCCGGTCGATGGCGAGCTCGCCTTCTACTCGCTGGTGACCACCCGTCCAGAGCAGCTGCAGCTGCGGCAGCGGATGCCTCATTTTGACAGCGCCTACGACCGGCAGCTGGCCGTGCTCCATTACCTGAGCCCGCAGGAGCAGGGCGGTACGTCGTTTCACCGCCATCGCGCCACCGGCTACGAAACCATCCGTACCCATCGCATCATCGGCTTCACGGCGGCGCTCGAGACCGAGCTGGCCGCACATGCGCCGCTCCCGGCCCGGTATATCGACGGCGACACCGATTCCTTCCAGCGCTTCGCCACCGTGGACGGTACCTTCAACCGGCTCGTGATCTACCGCAGCGTGAACCTGCACAGCCCGGACATTCCAGCCGATTTCCGCTTCGACAGCGATCCGCGTAGCGGACGATTGACCGTCAACCTGTTCTTCAAGTACGCGAGCCAGGACCTGGGCACATGACAGCAACCGTGGTGCGAGTGGATGATGTAGCGCCCGTGCCCTGGCGCAATGGCGGTGGACTGACCCGCGAACTGCTCGCCTGGCCCGATGCGCAGGACTGGGCCATCCGCATCAGCGTCGCTGACATCGTCGCGTCCGGACCGTTCTCGGTATTTCCCGGCGTCGAGCGCTGGTTTGCCGTGCTGGCGGGGGACGCGGTCAGACTGGACACGGCGGGCGCAACGACTCAGGTGCTCGATCCCACATGGACCACGCTGCATCGTTTCCCTGGCGATGCCGCCACGCACTGCAGCGCGCTCGGTGCAGGCACACGCGATTTCAACGTCATGCTGCGACGCTCGCGCGGGCGGCTGGATCAACAGCCGCTCGCGCAGTGTCCGTTGCTCGAAACCAGCGCTGAACTCGTCGCGCTCTTCACGGTGCAGCCGGTCACGGTGGAGGCAAGAGGCAACAGCGGTTGCCGCCTGCCGGGCATGGCGCTGGCCTGGTGGAGTAACCCGCGGCGCGAACCGCAGGCGTTGCGTGCCGCAGGCACGGCGCGCGGCTGGTGGCTGCAGGTCAATACGGGGCGCTGAAGGCGGTGTATCCCGATCGGGTTCGAGCTACAGCACGCGGCGCAGGAAGGTGGCGATGACGGCAAGTTCCTCGGCGCACACAGAATGCGCCATCGGGTAGCTGTGCCACTCGACCGCATAGCCCGCCGCGACCAGCCGCGCGCGCGCTTCCTCGCCCAACCCCGGCGCCACCACAGGATCGAACGATCCGTGCGCCATGAGGATCGGCGTGTCCTGGTTGGCGGCCTGGCGTTCGGCGGCAAAGCTGTCGGCCAGCAAGGTATAGCAGGACAGACCGATCACGCCCGCCAGCTTTTCGGGCAGCCGCGTGCCGGTGAACAGCGCCATCGCCCCGCCCTGTGAAAACCCGGCCAGCACGATGTTGCCCGTGGCGACGCCGCGTGCGTTTTCGCGGCGGATAAGCGCCCGGATCGCGACATCCGTGGCGCGCGCACCGGCCTCGTCCTGCGCCGCGTGACGATTCAGGCCGCTGATATCGTACCAGGCGCGCATCGGCAATCCGCCATTGAGCGTAACGGGGCGCACGGGCGCGTGCGGGAACACGAAGCGCCACGCCGCCCCGCCCGGGCGCACGAGCTGCGGCACCGCCGGCTCGAAATCGTGGCCATCGGCACCCAAGCCGTGCAGCCAGATCACCGAGCGGACCGGATTGGCCGCCGTTTCCACTTCAACAGTTGCCAGCATCGCGTTCGCCATTCAAAGTACCTGTCATTGTCGATGAGTAACTGAATCCACGCGCAGGGTTGCATCTTTCGGGAGCAGCGCGCAACCATGGTACCTGCACACCACTCCCGGACCTGCATGGCTGGCACTCAACATTTCGCTGCCGACCCACGCAACGCCAGCGCGCTGATCTACCTCAATGGCCAGCTGCTGCCGCGCGCGGTGGCCAGAGTGTCCATCTTCGATGGTGGTTTCGTCGTCGGCGATGGCGTATGGGAAGGAATCCGGCTCCACCAGGGCCGGTTGCTGTTCCTCGACGAGCACCTCGATCGCCTCTATTGGGGCGCCAGGCAGATCCGCCTGGACATCGGTGTCGACCGCCAGGCACTGATCGGCGAGCTGCAGCGCACGCTCGAGGCGAACCACATGCGCGATGGCGTGCACATCCGGTTGATGGTGACCCGCGGCGAGAAATCCGCCCTGAACCAGGACCCCCGCAACGCCCTCGGCAGGCCCACCATAGCCATCGTGGCCGAATACAAACTCCCCGCCCCGCAGTTGATGAGCGCGGGCGTGAGCCTGTTCACGTCCTCGATACTGTGCACGCCGGCGTCGATGTTCGACATGCGGCTCAACTCGCACAGCCGCCTGAACCTGATCACCGCCCTGCTGCAGGCCATCGAGGCCGGGGCCGACGAAGCGCTGATGCTCGACCCGAACGGCTTCGTCTCGAGCTGCAACGCAACCAATTTCTTTTTCGTCCGCGGTGGCGTGGTGATGACTTCCAGGGGCGAGTACTGCTTCAACGGCATTACCCGCAGCAAGGTCATA
>JAYUZI010000244.1:0-3257 GCA_043751915.1 Gammaproteobacteria bacterium
GGTGGCGCAAGCTGTTGGGCCAACCGTGCACCATGATCGAGCCGCCCACCTCCCAGCGGTTGCGGCGCGCGCGCTGCAAATCTTCGGCGTTAGGGTACGAGACCTGGATAGAGAGGAAGAAATCGCTGTGGGCATTGCGGTGCGTCAGCTGGTAGATGCCTTCGGGCGTGCGAAAATCACCGGCGCGCTCCTTGCTACCCCCGGGCACCAGGCCGAGCGCGATCCGGTAGCTGCGCACCACGTTGCCGTCCTGCATCAGGTACAGCCGCCGCTCGGACTTGCGCACTACCGCGCGATCGGCCGATGGGAGCACGGCCGACGAGAACCCAACCACTTCGCTCACGCGACTGCCGCCGTCGGCGGCACCGGTAACGATGCTGCTCATACTGGTGCCAGCCGCGGCGACGGTGGCAGCGGTCAGCGCGAGGGCAATCCATAGACAGCGCGACATAACGGCAATTATAGGGGCTGGGGGCGTGGCCCGCGACCGTGCAGGGGTCACACTCGCTACGATACATCCTCGACCCGCGGCAACACGATCTGCGTGCCGGGCCGCAGCTGGTCAAAATCGAGGTCCGGATTGTACTGCTGCAGGAGCCAGACCGGGAGTGAGCCGCGCCTGGTCACGCTCCACAGCGAGTCGCCGCGGCGCGCCAGATAGGTGTCGCTCCCGGCAATGCGGTGCGCCGCAAAGTACTCGGTCTGCAGGCGCTGGTGGTATTCATGGCGCCGCTGCTCGAACTGCGCGCGCGTAACGTGAGCAAACGCCAGCTTGAAATGGCCCCCCATGCGCACGTTGCTGCGCCCGCGCATGTTGTTCAGTGCGCGCAGGCTCGAGGCCGTGACACCGAGCCAGTCGGCATAGTGGCCGATGGTTTCAGCCGCCACCACCACCACCGAACCGTCGCTGGTGACGCTGTAGTCGAGTGGATCGGCCGACGGCGGCGCACTCTCGCCGGCGAGCAGCGCCGGTCCCTCCGCCTGCGCCTGCGCCGCGGTCAGCACCAGTTCGACGTGCGTGCGCACCAGCTCGGCGAGGGCCTGGTCGGCCCGATCCTCGGCGACGGCCTGCGCCGCGAGCAGCGCGTCGGCAGTGGCGTGCACGGATCCCGTCACCAGCGCGAGCCGCTGACCCTCGAAAATGTGATCGTTGTCGCGCAGCCCATTGATCTGCATCAATGACACGGGTTCAACGCCCGTCTGCACAGCAATCAGCGCCAGCGTATCGCCCTCGCGCACGATGTAGCTCGCGTCGTAAGCCGCGGCGGCCGCGGCCAGTTCCGCCGCGCTCTGCACGGCGCGCGTGCGCGGTCCACCCACGCCCGGGAGCACCGCCAGTGCCGCCGGGCGCGGCGCTGCCGCCGGCACCGCACGGACCGCTTTTCGCTCCGTGACCGCGCGCGCCACCGCCAGCAGCGCCGGGCCGCCCGTCGCCTCGGCCAGGCGCGCGGCCAGCGCCTTGCCGGTCCAGGTTTCAAGGCCCAGTGGAAGCCGCAGGCGGTAACCGCGCGGCACCGGCTGCTGCAGGTTCCAGACCGCCGCGCGCAGCGCCGGATTGAGCGCCCGCAAGGCATCGCGGCTGAGCCTGAACACCGAACTCAGCGCGTCGACGCGCGCCGGCGCGTCGAGCGGCAGTTCCTGCGAGGTAACCGTAGACTCACGCTGCAGCGCGCCAAAATACCGGTTGGGATCACGATCGAGACGCAGCGCTGCCAGGAACGAGGCGTAGTAGTTGCGCGAGGCGAAACCGAAACTCGGGCTGCGGTAATGGCGCACGATCTGCACGATATCGTCGCTCCCGACCTGCTCGCGCGCCCGACGCATGCCCTCGGCGCCGTGGTTGTAGGCGGTAATCGCCAGCGGCCAGGTGCCCAACAACCGGTAGTTGTAGGCCAGCAGCTGCGCGGCGGCTTCGGTCGAGCGATACGGGTCGAGGCGTTCATCGACCGCGCGGTCAATGCGCAGGTAGCGGCGGCCGGTCGCTCGGATGAACTGCCACAGTCCCGCGGCGCCGGCCTTCGACACGGCGGCAGGCTGGAACGAGGACTCGACATGCGGGAGCGCCGCGATCTCCGGTGGCAGACCCTGCGCCGCCAGTGTCTGCGAGATGTGCGCTTCCCAGGCGCCGGCGCGCTGCAGCCCGGCGCGGAAGCGATCCGCCTGCCCGAGCTGGAAGCGCACATCCTCCGCCGCCTGCGCCAGGCGTTCGGGGGCGACCCCGGACCACAGCCCGGCGACGCGCTGTTCGTCGTCGTCCTGCGGCGCGGCGCCGGTGCCGAGCCGCCGCAGGATGGCCTGGTAGTGCTCGCGCGCCGCCGTGACCTGCGGTTCACGCGCACGCGGCGGGAGCCCCGGATCAAAGTGCAGCGTCTGGTAGACGACCCGCAGGTCGCGCTGGTCGTGGATGAAGCCCTCGTTGGTCGTGATCTCGCTATAAACCCGCATCCAGAAGCGGATATCCGGCTCCAGCTCGGCGGGCTCGGGAATTGTCACCGCTGCGGCCGGCGCCAGCGACGGGAGCAACAACAGCAGCGGCAGCAACCAGGATTTCATTGACAACTGAATAGCACAAATACGCGCCGCCGGACGCGGCGGGTTGCAACATTCCTCCAAAAAAACGGGAAGCGGCAGCGAGCACGCTTCCCGTCAAGCACGACGCCCATGAGGGAGTCGCGCGATCAGCTGGTTGGTTGAGCGTAGCTGATCATCCGCACTTCGAATCGCCGCAGTTCAGGCAGGTCTGGCAGCCATCCATCATGACGACCGCAGCGGTGCTGCACTTGACACACAGCTGCGCACCCTCGGGAAAATGCGACTTGGCGAACGCATCCTGCTGCTTCTTGCGCGCCTCGTACTCCGCGCGCTTCTCGTCGATGAGCTTTTTCTGGTGCACGTCGGGCTCCGACTTGCGCAGCAGGCCGATCGACTGCAGGTGCTTCTCGATCACGTAACCGAGCTCGGCGATGATCGAGGGCATGAACTTGCCCCCGGGCTGCCAGTAGCCGCCGCGCGGGTCGAACACCGCCTTGAGCTCGTCGACCATGAAGGTGACGTCGCCACCCTTGCGGAACACCGCCGAGATAATGCGCGTCAGCGCCACGATCCATTGGAAGTGATCGAGATTCTTCGAGTTGATGAAGATCTCGAAGGGTTGGCGCCGCTCGTGGTCGGTGTCCTCGTTGAGCAGGATGTCGTTGATGGTGACGTACATGGCGTGATCGGTCACCGGCGTCTTGATCTTGTAGGTCGAGCCGATC
>JAYUZI010000245.1:0-9443 GCA_043751915.1 Gammaproteobacteria bacterium
AGAGGGTGGGATTCGAACCCACGAACACCCGTGAAGATGTTACTGGAATTCCAGTCCAGCGCCTTCGACCGCTCGGCCACCTCTCCTTTCAACAAGTTACAGAATAAACTTAAAGTGATATCGCGCACACTGCAGCTGTCATTCTAGCAAGGCCGGGCGGCACTCAGCTCTTGAAGCTGGGCGGCTGCGACAGGCAGGGGTCGGCGGGCGTGCGCGGCCGCTCAGGCTCGTCGAGTGCAGGCACCGCGATGGCGTTGCGCGTGTCGGGGGTATCAAGGCCCGGCGGCACCTTCAGGGGCGGCAGGTTCTTGCTGCCGCCGCCGATGGGCGGCTCGCGGCAACTGGCGTGATGCTTGCCGTGATGCATCCAGGCGCAACCGGGCTGCGCAAGCAAGAGGACCGCGCAGGCGGCCAGTTGCAGGCCGCGGACAGCAATGCCACTCATGCGCTGCGCACCTGCGGCACCGCGGCGGCGGACTGCGCCGCACGCAAGGCCGAGCGGACGCGCGGCTGCGCGGCGGCGCTGAGCCAGGTCAGTGGCAGGCGGATTCCAGGGTTGATCAATTTCATATCGGCCAGCGCCCATTTTACAGGTATCGGATTCGATTCCAGCGACAACTCGCGATGCAGTGCCATGAGCGGGCCGTTGAGTTGCTCGGCCAGCACGCGCTCGCCGCGCAGCGCCGCGCCCATGACGGCGGCAAGCACTTCCGGCACGAGGTTCGCGGTGACGGAAATCACACCATGTGCGCCAACCAGCACCGCCTCGCAGGCCGTGGCATCATCGCCCGACAGCACGCTGAACCCGGCGGGCGCGACGCCCAGCAATTCACGGATCCGGCCGATATCAGCCACCGCCTCTTTGATGCCGGCGATGCGCGGGAGTTCAGTAAGCCGGGCCACGGTCGAGGGCAGCAGATCGACCGCGGTGCGACCGGGCACATTATAGAGCAGGACGGGCACCAGAGCCGCGGCGGCAACCGCCGCGAAATGCCGGTATAGGCCCTCCTGCGTCGGACGGTTGTAAGCCGGGGTCGCCACCAGCAGCGCGTCGAGCCCGACGTCAGCCAGGCTGCGCACGCGCTCGGCCACCGTGGCAGTGGCGCTGCCGCCGACGCCGGCGATCAGCGCCATACGCCCTCCAATGCGCTGGCGGGCCCGGGCCAGGAGCGCCGCCTGCTCGGCGTCCGACAGCGTCACGGATTCCCCGGTGCTGCCGCCCACTACCACGCCCGCCGTGCCGCTGCGCAGGTGCCAATCGATGAGCCGGTCCCAGGCGGCCATGTCAATGGCGCCATTCTCGAGCATGGGCGTGACGATCGCTACCAGACTGCCTGAAAACATGCGGCCTCGCGTGGGGGGATGGTCGCGGCACGGTTGTCGCGGAAGGCGCGGAATGTTACGCATCCAGCGTGGCCTGAAGCAAGCCCCGGAAACCGGTACACTCCTGATCGTGAACGACCCAACCGCTCCCGGCAAGCAACATCTGGCGGTATCCGCCATCGGCAGTGACCACACCGGCATGGTGCACGACCTGACGCGTGTGATCACCGAATGCGGCGGCAACATTGCCGAAAGCCGCATGGCCGCACTCGGCAATGAATTCGCCATGCAGCTGCTGGTGACCGGCAACTGGCATACGCTGGCGCGCATCGAATCGGAGCTTGGGCGCCTGGCCGACACCGGCACGCTGAGCGTACACCTGCGCCGCACCGAGGCGCGCCCCAGCCGCAAGGAGCTGGTCCCCTACTCAATCGACATTGTCAGCATCGATCAGGCCGGCATCGTTGCGGGCCTGTCCGGATTCTTCGCGGCGCGCAACATCGACATCTGCGAGGCCGCCACGCGCAGCTATCCGGCCGCCCACACCGGTGCGCAGATGTTCGCGGTGCAAATGACCATCAACGTTCCGGCCAAGCTCCACGTGGCGCAGCTGCGCGAGGAGTTCATGGACTACTGCGACACGATGAATCTCGACGCGATCCTCGAGCCGGTCAAGTCATGAGCGGCGTTGCCATTGGCCGACTGGTGCCGGATTTCTCGCTGGCGGCCACCGGCAGTGCATCGTTCCGGCTGCGCGCCGCACGCGGCCAGGCGCTGGTGCTGTATTTCTACCCGCGCGACAGCACGCCCGGCTGCACGCTCGAGGGCCAGGATTTCCAGCGGCTGCTGCCGGCCTTCAAACGCGCCAAGGTGCGCGTCTGCGGCGTCTCGCGCGACACCCTGGCGGCGCACGAGAAATTCTGCGCCAAGTACGGTTTTGAATTTCCTCTGCTGGTGGACGCCGACGGCGCGGCCTGCAAACTGTTCGACGTGATCCACGAGAAGAACATGTACGGCCGCAAGATGCTGGGCATCGTGCGCAGCACCTTCCTGATCGACGCGGCCGGGAAGCTTCGCCAGGAGTGGCGCAAGGTCAAGGTCGAGGGCCATGCGGCAGAGGTGCTGGAGGCCGCCAAAAAGCTGTGAAAGCCAGGTCGCGGCGGTTGTTTGTGCTCGACACCAACGTACTGATGCACGATCCGACGGCTATCTTCCGCTTCGCGGAACACGATATCTACCTGCCAATGGTGGTGCTCGAGGAACTCGACGCCAATAAGAAAGGCATGTCCGAGGCCTCGCGCAACACCCGCCAGGCGAGCCGCTTCCTCGACGACATGATCCGCGGCGTCACCAAGGCGCAGATCGACGCGGGGCTGCCGATCCCATCGGCGCGCACCGACAATCATGGCAAGGAGCCGCCGGCGGGCCGGTTGTTCTTCCAGACCCGGAGCCTGGGCAATGGCCTGCCCGACAACCTGCCGGGCCACGGCGCCGACAACCTGATCCTCGGCCAGACCCTCACGCTGCAGAAGGAGCAGCCCCAAACCCGCGTGGTGCTGGTCTCCAAGGACATCAACCTGCGCATCAAAGCGGCCGTGGTTGGCGTGCACGCCGAGGACTACTACAGCGACAAGACCATCGAAGACGCCGACGTGCTCTACACCGGCAGCGCACGCCTGCCGGCCGATTTCTGGGAAACGCACGGCAGCGACATGCGCTCCTGGAAGGAGGCCGAACGCACCTGGTACGAACTGAGTGGACCCGCCGTGGCCGACTGGCACGTGAACGAATTCGTCTACGAAGACAGCACCGCCGGCATCGAGGCCACAGTCCGGCGGATGCACAACGGCGCGGCCACGCTCGAACTGCTGCGCGATTTCCGCAGCGAGCGCCACGGCGTCTGGGGCATAACGGCGCGCAATCGCGAGCAGAACTTCGCACTCAACCTGCTGATGGATCCGGACATCGACTGCGTGACCATCCTCGGGCCGGCCGGCACGGGCAAGACGCTGCTGGCGCTGGCGGCGGGGCTGGTGCAGACGCTGGAGCGCAATCGCTTCGCGGAAATCATCATGACGCGCGTGACGATTCCGCTCGGCGAGGACATTGGCTTCCTGCCCGGCACCGAAGAGGAAAAGATGGAACCGTGGATGGGCGCGCTGATGGACAATCTCGAGGTGCTGACGCGCAGCGAGGAAGGCGGTGCCTGGGGGCGCGCCGCCACCAACGATCTGCTGCGCAACCGCATCAAGATCCGCTCGATGAATTTCATGCGCGGCCGCACCTTCCTCAACCGCTTCATCATCGTCGACGAGGCGCAGAACCTCACGCCCAAGCAGCTGAAGGCACTGATCACGCGCGCTGGACCCGGGAGCAAGCTCATCGCGCTCGGCAACATCGCGCAGATCGATACCCCCTACCTGACGGAAACAACCTCGGGGCTGACCTACGTGGTTAATCGCTTCCGCGGCTGGCAGCATGCGGGCCACATCACCCTGCTGCGGGGCGAGCGCTCGCGGCTCGCTGATTTTGCCTCCGAGCAGCTCTGAGGAACCCTGCGGCCACCACCTGGTCGAAGCGCACATGTCAGACACCATAGAGCCTCGCTCCCGTGTGCCGCGCGCGCTCGCCGCCACGCTGGCGGGCCTGTGCCTGGCCGCGACCGCACTGGCGGCGAATGATCCGGGTGCGGTGGCGAGCCAGCTCCCGGACATGGGCTCGCCTGAAAACGCGGTACTCAGCAAGAGCGACGAATACCAGATCGGCCTCATGGCGATGCGCCAGCTGCGCGGCCAGGATCTGATCCTCGAGGATCCGGAACTCACGGATTACATCCAGCACCTCGGTTCGCGCCTCGCTGCGCAGGCGCGTGACGACGACCAGAATTTCCAGTATTTCGTCGTCCGCTCGACCGAGATCAACGCTTTTGCCACCTACGGTGGTTTTATCTGCGTCAACGCCGGGCTGATGCTGCTCACCGAGACCGAATCCGACCTGGCCGGCGTGCTGGGACACGAGACCGCACACGTGCGCCAGCGCCATATCGCGCGCTCGATCCTCGCCCAAAGCCGCATGTCACTGGGGACTACGGCGGCCATGTTGGCGGCGGTCCTGATAGGCGCGGCCAGCGGCGCCGGTGGTCAGGCGATGGAAGGCGCCATTGCCATGAGCCAGGGTATCGCCCTGCAGCAGAGCATGAACTTCACGCGCGGCGAGGAGCAGGAAGCGGACCGGGTTGGCATCGGCCTGCTCGCCGGCGCCGGCTTCAACACCCTGGCGATGGCCGATTTCTTTGAATCGATGGGTCGGCGCGAGGGCCTGGCTGAAACCGCCGGACCGCTCGACATGCTTCGCAACCATCCGGTGACGCGCGACCGCATCGCCGAGGCCCGCACCCGCGCCGCGCAGTACGCCAAGAGTCCGATCAACGAGTCGATCCTGTTCCCCTGGATGCGCGAGCGGCTGCGGGTGCTGGTGGCGCCGGGCGACAAGGACATGACGGTGTACTACGCGCAGCTGCGCGATCGCCGTCCGCTCAACGACCCGGAACGCTATGGCGAGGCGCTGGCGCAGACGCGCGGCGGCCAGGCGGGGGCCGCGGCCGAAACGCTGCGCGAGCTGCTGGCAAAATACCCCCAGATCACTGCGCTGTACGCGGCGCTCGGGCAGGCGCTGCAGGCCGATCACCAGTCGGCGGCAGCGCTCGCTGACTTCGAGCGCGCGATGGCGTTGTTCCCGCGCAATGTGCCGCTGGCCGTGCGCTACGCCGACACCCTGATGCAGACCGGGAACGCCAGGGCGGCCCACGTCCTGCTGCTGGACGTGTTCAACAATACCCAGCCGACGCCAGAGCAGATCCGCCTGACTGCGCTCGCGGCCAGCGCCGCGGGGGACACCGGCGATGCCTCCTACTACATGTCCGAGTATCACATCAGCAACGGCGACCTGCCGCTGGCCAACCAGCAGCTGGAGCTGGCGCTCGCCTCGCCCAATCTCACCAGCGTGCAGCGCCAGCGCTTCCGGGCGCGGCTCGAAGAAATCCGCGAGTGGATGCGCGAACAGCGCCTGTCGCGCACCGCGGCGCAATAACCTTAGAACCGTACTGCGGTGGCCACCGCTGCTAGAATAGGGCCATGAAATTCAGGGCTCTCGCCGCAGCCTCGGCCGCAGTTTTCATTTTGACCGGCTGCGCCACGCTGCCCGCCGGCCACCGCGACCCGCACGACCCGCTGGAGCGCGTCAATCGCGACGTCTTCCGCTTCAATAGCGCAGCGGATCACGCCGTCTTCCGACCGGCCGCGAGCGCCTGGAAGGCAGCGGTGCCGCCCCCGGTACGCCAGGGCCTGGGCAACTTCGTCGGCAACCTCGAGTATCCGGTGACCATCGTCAACGACGTCCTGCAGGGCAAGCTCGGTGATGGTGCGCACGACCTCGCGCGCCTGCTCCTTAACAGCATCTTCGGTTTGGGTTTCTTCGATCCGGCGTCACACGCCGGCCTCGAACGCCACGACGAGGACTTCGGTCAGACGCTCGGCAAGTGGGGCGTTCCGTCCGGGCCTTACCTGATGATCCCGCTGCTGGGCCCGTCGAGTCTGCGCGACGCACCGGCGAAACTCGCCGACGAATATGCGAACGGCCGCCACTACCTGCAGGACCCATACCTGCGCTGGGGACTGTGGGCCACCGATAAGCTCGAAAAACGCGCTGGCCTCCTGGATGCGGATGCGGTGCTTGAACGCGCCTATGACCCCTACGCGTTTGTGCGTAGCGCCTGGCGGCAGCGGCGCGAGTACCAGGTGCGTGATGGCGAAGTTGACGAAGCCCCCGAGGACGCGGGCGCCGATGCGCCGCTCGACCCGGAACCCGCGCCGGAAGCTAGCGGCCCGTCAGCAGATCCTCCACGTCACTGAGTCGCGCCAGCGCCAGCAGCGCCGCCGGGAGCGCCGTGAATTTCATCCCGCGCCCGGCTGCACGCGCCCACGACAGCCAGTCGACCAGCAGTGCCAGCGCGCCGCTGTCGACGCGCTCGACGGCGTGCAGATCGACCTCAATGGCGCCGACACTGCCGCCAAAGGCGCGCAGAGCGTGCTCGCGCAGCTGCGCGACGCTGCCCAGGACGACAGCTCCGGCGAGGCTATAGCGCCCGTTACCCTCGTCGCGCAAGGCACCCGGGGCGCTCATCGTTTTGCGGTGCTCTGCTTTTCGAGCCTGGCGATCAAGGCATCCACACCGCTCGCCTCGATCTCCGCGCTGAAGTCATCGCGGAAACTCTTCACGTAGCTGATGCCCTCGATGGCAACGTCCCAGGCCATCCAGCCCTTGGCGGTGCGGTGCAGGCTGTAGTTTACCGCCACCAGGGTGCCGTCGTTCTTGCGCACTTGCGTGCGCACCGTGACGTTGGTCGCCGCGGGGTCACCCTTGTAAGGCAGCACCTTGAGTCGGTCGCCAGTGAACTCGAGGAGCGCGGCACCATAGTTGGTCAGCAGCGAGTGGTAGAAACCGTCCACGAAACGCTGGCGCTGTGCGGGAGTCGCGCTGGTCCAGTGCCGGCCCAGCACCAGGCGCGCGGAATAATCGGTGTCGAAATGCGGCAGCAATATGCGGTCGACCAGCGAGTTGATCTT
The DNA here is from genome assembly GCA_043751915.1 of Gammaproteobacteria bacterium. Taxonomy (GTDB): domain Bacteria; phylum Pseudomonadota; class Gammaproteobacteria; order Steroidobacterales; family Steroidobacteraceae; genus FEN-1191. The sequence continues at coordinate 6,948 of JAYUZI010000245.1, forward strand.
GGCCGGTTCCTGCCGGTATTCGGCGCGATGCGCGTCGAGCTCGCGCAGCATGGACTGCGCGACGGCATCGATGAGCTCGCTGGGACCCGTATCGACAATGGCCGCCGTAGCAGCGCCGGCCGTGCCCTGGTCCGCCCGCGCCTGCGGCAATGCGAGCACAGCCAGCAGTGCCAGCAGGATCGCCCGACTCAACCCGTTATGGCTTTGCATCGGCGTCCTTCTTGCCGGCAAAACCGGCAAACATTTTATTTACCAGGTTCTCGAGCACCAGGGCCGACTGCGTCACCTGGATCTGCGTGCCATTGGCCAGGTAAGCGCTCGAACCGCCGGGCCCCAGGCCCACGTACTTGGCGCCCAGCAGCCCCGAGGTCTGGATCGCCGCATCGCTGTCGTCCGGAATCTGGTTGTAGCGGCGCTCAATGGCGAGCGTGACCACGGCCTTGAAATCGCCCGGATCAAAGGCCACCGCGGTCACGCGGCCGATGCGCACCCCGGCCATGGTCACCGGTGCCCCGACTTTCAGGTCGCCGACGTTGTCGAAACGGGCCGTCACCTGGTAACTGTCGGTGGCGCTCGTCAGGCGCATGCCACTGGCCGGCAGCTGGGTGGTGAGAAACCCCAACGCGGCAAACCCCAACAGCACAAAAAGTCCGGTGCCGATCTCCAGGCTGCGACTCGTTTTGTTCATGGTCCTTGAATGCTCCACATCAGGTATGCAGGAATGCCGCGGTCAGCATGTAGTCGAGCAGCAATGTCAGCACCGCCGAACTGACCACCGTCCGCGTCGTCGCCAGGCCGACGCCTTCGGCCGTCGGCTCGGCATGGTAACCCTCATAGACGGCCATCAGGCTGCAAGCGACGCCGAAACACAGGCTTTTGATCAGACCTTCGTTGATGTCGCCGCGTTCCACGTTGCTCTGCATCTGAGACCAGAAAGAACCGGAATCGACGCCGATCAGCCCGACGCCTATGAGCTGCGCCCCGAAAATACCGATGACGTTGAAAATTGCGGTGAGCAAGGGCATGGCAATGATGCCGCCGAGGAAGCGCGGCACGACCACCCGCCGCACCGGATCGACCGCCATCATCTCCATGGCCGTGAGCTGGTCGGTGGCGCGCATCAGCCCGATCTCCGAAGTCAACGAGGTGCCGGCCCGGCCCGCAAACAGGAGCGCAGTGATGACCGGACCGAGTTCCTTGACCAGGCCAAGCGCAGCAGCGACACCGAGCGCCGACTCGGAGCCGAAGCGCTGCAACAGGTCGTACCCCTGGAGCCCCAGCACCATGCCGACGAACAGACCGCACAGCATCACGATGATCAGCGAGCGAGCGCCGGCGTTGTAGATTTGCTGCAGCAGCAGCCGCGGGCGACGCAACGAGGGCAGGCATTGCCCGAGCACGCGCACCAGGAACAGCGCCACTCGTCCCATGCGCAGGATCGCCTTGCCGGCCGTTGAGTTCATCTCACCGACCCCAGCAACTGCTCGCGATAGTCCGGAGCCGGCACGTGGAACGGCACCGGTCCATCCGGGAGCCCTTTCATGAATTGGTTGACGGCGGGCGCCGCAGCAGCACGCAACTCGGCGGGTGTCCCTGCCGCCACCGCCCGGCCACCGGCGAGCAGGTAACTCTGGTGGGCAATGCGGCTGATCTCTTCGACGTCATGGGTTACCACGATGCTGGTGATCCCAAGCGTGGCATTGAGAGTTTCGATCAGCCGCAGGATCACGCCCAGCGAAATCGGATCGAGGCCCACGAAGGGCTCGTCGTAGATCAGCAGTTCCGGATCCATGACGATCGCTCGCGCCAGCGCCACACGCCGCGCCATGCCACCGGACAGCGCGCCGGTGGCCATTTGCGCCGCGCCACGCAGGCCAACGGCCTGCAGCTTCATGAGTACCAGCCGACGCAGGAGCGGTTCAGGGAGCCGCATATGCGCGCGCAATGGGAAGGCGACGTTCTCGAAAACACTGAGATCGCTCATCAGCGCGCCGTTCTGGAACAGCATGCCTATCCGGCGGCGCAGGCTGTAGAGTTCAGGTCGCCGAAGTTGTGGCACATCCTCGCCAAACACGCTGATCTGCCCCGCGTCGGGCCGGATGGCGCCCATCAGCAGCCGCAGCAGCGTAGTCTTGCCCGTGCCGCTCGGCCCCATCACGGCGGTGATCTGGCCGCGCCGCGCCGTCAGGTCCAGGCCCTCGAAAATAGTGCGCCCGCCGATCGCGTAGCGCACATCCCGCACGTCGACCACGGCTTCAGCCGGCAGAGGTAAACCCATCAGGCGGCCTGCGCTTCCATCCCCGGCTTGAAGCGGCCATTGCGGGCAAGGCCATTGAGGCGCGCCCACTTGCCAAATTCACGCTGCCCGGCGGCCACGCTGGCGGCTTTCCCGCCCCAGGCGGACAGCGCCGCCTCCTGCAAGGCGCGTCCATAGCTGAAAGTGAGCTGCCAGGGCAGACTCCCCATGGCGTTCATCAGTGACAGGTGCAGCGCGGC
>JAYUZI010000246.1:0-13255 GCA_043751915.1 Gammaproteobacteria bacterium
GATCGCAAGGCTGCGATGCGTTCCTCAAGCGGCGGGTGGCTCATGAACAGCCGCTGGAAGCCGGTGCCCGGCCCACCGCCGATGCCGAAGGCGGCCAGCTGTTTGGGAAGACTGGGTTCGTGGGCCATCTTGAGCCGTTCAAGCGCTCCAATCATGTTGTTGCGGCCGGCGAGGCGCGCGCCGCCGGCGTCGGCCCGGAATTCGCGGCGCCTGGAGAACCACATGACGATCATGCTGGCAGCGATCCCCAGCACGACCTGCGTGACCATGACGGTGACAAAGTAGCCCATGCCCCCGCGCCCTTCGCCGTCGCGCGACAGCGACCGGTCGACGATGCCGCCGATCACCCGCGACAGGAAGATCACGAAGGTGTTCACCACGCCCTGGATCAGCGTGAGGGTGACCATGTCGCCATTGGCGACGTGCGTGATTTCGTGGCCGAGCACCGCCTCGACCTCGGTGCGGTTCATGCTTTGCAGGAGGCCGGTGCTGACTGCGACCAGCGCAGCATCGCGGCGCGCGCCGGTAGCGAAGGCGTTGGGCTGGAGCGAGTCGAAAATGCCGACTTCCGGCATGCCAATGCCGGCCTGGGTCGCGAGCTGGCGAACCGTACTCACCAGCCACTCCTCGTTCGCGTTGGCCGGGCGTTCGATGACCCGCACACCCATGGCCCGCTTGGCCATCCATTTCGAAATGGCCAGAGAAATCAGCGCGCCGCCGAATCCGAACAGCGCCGCCATCGCCAGAAGCCCCTCATAGCTGCCGCCGTGCAGCGCCACCCAGCGATCGAGCCCCGTGACGCGGGCAACGATGGACAGAACCATGACGACGGCCAGGTTCGTGGCCAGGAACAGCAGTATTCGTTTCATGATGAGCAGTGGCCTCGTGGGGGAAAACGCATGCCGTACTACCCTGAGATGATACCGGAGCGCGAGAGTTCAAGTCCCGGCCTTAAATATCAGAAATTACAGCGCGTTAGCTCCGGCCGCGCGGCGCTGCGGTATCAGGCGAGGGCGGTGCCCATGGCATGCCCCACCGCCCAGGTGCACCCTGCCGCGGCGGCGCCAATCAGCAGCATTCGCAGCCCTCCGCGTAGCGCGCTGCGCCCGTTGAAAAGGCTCAGCGCCATGCCGACGCCGAACAGCGCCGCCATGGTCGTGCCCGCGGACCAGTACAGCGCGGTGCCGCTTCCGGCCCGCACGAGATAGGGAACGAGCGGCAGGAGCGCACCCGAACCGAAGGCGCAGAAAGAAAACGTGGCGGCCGACCAGGGCGAGGCCAGGTCGTCCGGGTTGAGGCCCAGCTCCTCGCGCGCCAGCGTATTGAGCGCCTGCTCTGGGTTGGACATCAGCCGCGTGGCGATACCACGCGCGGCCTCGAGGTCCACGCCGCGTGCCTGGTAGATCAGCGCCAGCTCCTCAGCTTCCTCGGCCGGGTATTCCGCCAGCTCGTCGCGCTCGAGCCCGATCTGGTATTCGTACATCTCACGCTGCGAGCGCACCGACACGTATTCGCCCGATGCCATCGACAGCGAGCCGGCCAGGAGCCCTGCCAGTCCGCTCGTCAGGATCACCTGGCCGCTGGCGCCCGCGCCGGCCACGCCGAGGATCAGGCTGAGGTTTGACACCAACCCGTCGTTCACGCCAAACACCGCGGCGCGCAGGTTGTTGCCCCCGGTGACGCTGCGGTGCCGCTGGCCGACGTCCTGCACGGTCACGGGCATCAGGTGGCCATCCACGGCCGGCGTGGTGGCGTACACCGAAAGGCCCCGCAGCTTCATGGCCACCAGCACCGGTCTAAGTGCACGCGGCCCCAGGCGCCTTACCAGGGCGGCCACCAGCCGGGCGCGCGAGCGCGGTTTGAATTCTCCGGGCTTCGCGCTCCGTGCCCAGTGCGTGGCCTGTTCTTCCGCCGCGTTGGCCAGCGCGCGGAACAGTTGCTGGTGGCGCGGGTCGGTCTCCTTTTCGGCCACCACGCGATAAAGCCAGGCGGATTCGCGCTCGTGATACCAGCTGTCGTAGGGGTCGCTCATGACGACTAGGCTAGCAAACTACGCCCGGCCGCGCTCGCGCCCGCAGTTAGCGGCCGCGCAGGAGCGGCGCGAGGTGAACCATCAGGCCGGTGCTCAGAATGCGATTGTCGATCACGGCATGCGCACCCGAGCGCATCACCGCCACCGCTTCGCTGACTGCGGGGTTGTCCGCGGTCACGAACACCGCCAGCCCCGGTGCCACCGCGTGCAGGGCATCGATCAGCGCGCTGGCGCCCATGTCCGGCATCGCCAGTGGCACGATGGCGCAAATCAGCGGCACGGCGCGCGCGGCCTCGATCGCGGCACGGCCGTCGGCGCACTCGCGCAGCGGTGCCTGGAGCGCCGCCAGGACCCGCCTGATTTCCTCGCTGTCGCGCTGCTGCACGCACAGTACCGCGGGGTGGCCCGGGACCACGCCGACAGCCGGTCCGGCCGCGGGCCCCGCACTGGGTTGGAGGTTGCGCACCGGGCGAGTTTGCCCGGTGCGCTGGCCGCGACAATCAGGGATTCTGCGTAGATTCCTCGGAATCCAGCACCATGCGCACCAGCTCGGCGAGCGAACTGGCATGCATCTTCTCCATAACGTGAGCGCGGTGAATCTCCACCGTGCGCTGACTGACGCCCAGCTCGGCGCCGACGACCTTGTTGGCCTTGCCATGGGTGACCAGCTGCATCACTTCGGTCTCGCGCGGCGTCAGCGTCGCCAGCCGCGCCAGGATCCCGGCGCGCCCGGCCAGGCGGGCGCGTGAGTCGGCGTCACGCGCCAGCGCCCGGTGGACCCGATCAAGCAGGTCCTGGTCGCGGAATGGCTTCTGCAGGAAATCGAAGGCCCCCTGCTGCATGGCCTCGACGGCCATCGGCACGTCGCCGTGGCCGGTGATAAAGACCACCGGGATCGGGGCGCCGCGCTGGTTGAGTTCCTGCTGCAGCTCGAGTCCGCTCATGCCCGGCATGCGCACGTCAAGCAGCAGGCAGCCGGGGTGGCGCGGGTCATAGGCGGCCAGGAACTCCGGCGCCGAGGCAAACACCTGCGCCTGCAACCCGACCGAACGGATCAGGAACCGCAACGCGCTCCGCACCGCCTCGTCATCGTCCACGATATAGACAGTCACCGGATGGGCTTTCATGTTGTCGCTCCATTAACCGCCGGCAGGGAAAAGTGGAAACAGCTGCCGCGCGGCTGGTTGGCCCGCCAGGCGAGCTGCCCGCCGTGACTTTCGACTATTGAGCGGCTGATCGCCAGTCCGAGGCCCGTCCCTTCCGGCTTGGTGGTGGCGAAAGCTTCGAACAGCCGGTCCCGGATCGCCGGGTCGAGGCCCGGACCCAGATCACTGACGCTCATTTCGACGCCCACCTCGGATAGCCGCGTGCGCAGATGCACCACGCGTTCGCAGCCCTCCGCCTGGACCGCTTCGATCGCGTTGCGCACCAGATTGAGCATTACCTGCTGCAGCTGGATGGTGTCGCCGAGCACGCCTGGCAGGTCCGGGCCCAGGTCGATGAGCAACTGCACTCCGTTGGTGCGGGCATCTGCTTCCACCAACACCGCGAGTTCGCGTACCACAGTGTTGAAATTGAGCAGGTCTTCGTGGCTGCGGCGGTTGCGCACCAGGGAGCGCAGCCGCTTGACGATTTCGCCCGCGCGGAGCGACTGCGCGTTGATCTGGCGCAGTGCAGGCAGTACCTCGCTGAGGTCGGGCACCTCCTGGCTCGCAAGCCGCTCCGCGGCCTGGGCGTAAATGGTAATGGCCGTAAGCGGCTGGCTGATTTCGTGGGCCAGGCCCGTCGCCATTTCGCCCAGGGTGGAGATCCGCGCGACATGCGTAAGGCGTTCGCGCGCTTCGCGCACGGCTTCCTCAGCGGCGCGCCGCTGCTCCTCCTGCGCCCGCCGGCCACTCAGGTCGTGGAGAAAGCCCACGAAGCGCGGCGTCGCGGGACCATCGATTCGCCCAATCGCCAGTGAAGCCGGAAACTGGCTGCCGTCCCGCCGCAGCGCGACCACTTCGCGGCCGACACCAATGATATGCGCCTCGTCGGTCTCCAGGTAGTGTGCGAGGTACTGATCGTGCCGGCCCTGGTCGGGCGCGGGCATCAACATGTTGACGTTGCGTCCGATGGCTTCTGTGGCGGTGTAGCCGAACATGCGGCAGGCAGCCGGGTTAAAGGTGTCGATGAGTCCCTGGTGATCGATGATGATGACGGCATCAACGCAGGCATCGAGCAGCGCCTGCAGTTCGCGGTTCATGACGGGCGGTGCTCAATAGTTCTCGTCGGTCTCCGGGTCGAGATCTTCGTCGTCGTCATCGTCATCATCATCATCCCAGTCGTCATCCTCGTCTTCGTCATCTGCTTCTTCTTCGGGCTTGGCAATTTCGGCACCCGACCAGCCTTCCGGCTGCTCGATCTTGTCGAGATCGAATTCCGCCCAGGTATCGACATCGATCTCCTCGATGTCGCCATCGAGGTACTCGATCTCGATCAGTTCGGCGTCCTCGTCCACGGACAGCACGCGAAAGCTGTCGTTCTCGTCGATGTTCTCGTACCACTGGCCCACCACGGGCTCGAATTCTCTGGCCACTGGTCTGATCCCCGTGCTCACCGCCGCAGCGCGGCCCCAGGACGGATATTAGGGTCAGCGCGGCTCCTTAGGCAACGCGGCCGGCGGGTCGTCATCCACGGCGCCCTCGGCGACATGGTCCAGGTCCTCGAACTGATCGTTATCGACGGCCCAGAAAAAGGCACCGACCGCTGCCGCGAGCAGCAGCAGCCCGAGTGGAATCAGCAGCAGCGAGATGCTCATATCGGGCGCCGCGCAAAACGACGTGCACGCTCGACCACGTACAGCGAACTGGCGGACATCCCGAGCGCCGCCAGCCAGGGCGAAACCAGCCCGGCCGCGGCGAGCGGCACGGCGCACAGGTTGTAACCCAGGGCCCAGCGCAGGTTCGAGCGCACCAGCCCCCTGGTGCCACGGGCGATGTGGATCGCAGCGGCCACCGCAGTGAGCGATTCATTCATGAGGAGCAGATCCGCGGCGGCGTGCGCCAGCGCGGCGCCACCGCCCATGGCGCAGGAGACATGCGCTGCGGCCAGCACCGGACCGTCGTTGATGCCGTCGCCGACCATCAGGACCCGGCGGCCCTGTTCTTGCAAGCGGCCTATCAGCGCCAGTTTTTCCAGAGGAGCCATGCGCCCGGCGGCCTCGCTGATGCCAAGCGTGGCGGCGACGCGCGCCACGGTCGAGCGCCGGTCGCCGCTGGCGATGCGGATCGACAGCCCGAGCGCGCGCAGTGAGCCGACCGCCGTGACCGCATCAGCGCGCAATGTGTCGGTGAGCGCAAAGGCGGCGGCAAAACCGGTGGCCGAGCCCAGCCAGACGAATTCGTCCTCGTCGCCAGCGGTTTCCGGTGCGAGCGGCGTGCTGCGCAGTTCCGCGACATAGTCCCGGCGCCCGATACGCCAGGTGGCGCCATCGATGTAGCCCTCGACGCCCCGGCCGGCGCACTCGCGCGCCTCCGTAAGCGCGAGGCGCGCCGTGGTCGCTGCGGTGAACGCCGCGGCCAGCGGATGCGCCGAATGCTGTTCCAGGCTGGCCGCGATCGTCAGCGAGCGGTCGCGGTCCAGGCCGCCCAGACAGCGGACCTCCCCGAGCTGCATGCACGCGCGGGTCAATGTGCCGGTCTTGTCGAGCACGACCGTATCGATGGCGGCCAGGCGCTCGAGCGCATCGGCGCGCGTCACCAGCACGCCGCGCCGCGCCAGGCGGGTGCTGGCGGCGGCCAGGGCCACGGGCGTCGCCAGCGACAGCGCACAGGGGCAGGTGACGACCAGCACCGCCAGCGTGGCGCCGAAGGCGCGCGCGGGGTCGAGCCAGAGCCACAGGCCCGCCACTGCGGCGGCAAGCAGCACGATCCAGAATACGAAGTGGCTTGCGGCGCGGTCGGCCGCCAGGGCCTGCGGTGGACGCCCGGATTGCGCGCGCTCGATCAGCGCCGCCATCGAGGCCAGCGTGGAGTGGAGCGCGTCGGCTTTGGCCCTTACCGTGCACGCGGCCCCCAGGTTGATTGCGCCACCAGGCAGATCGGCACCGGTGTGCCGCGTCATAGGCACCGCTTCGCCGGTGATGAGCGATTCGTCGACCATCGTGGCGCCGCTCTCGAGTATGCAATCCACGGGGATTACGGCGCCGAGCGCTACCACCAGCCGGTCGCCCGTGCCCACAGCCGCCAGCGCCGCCCGCTCGCTCCCGCCATCAGCACGGAGCCGTGTCACGGTTACCGGCAGGCTCCGTACCAGCGCCTCGCCGGCATTGAGGCTCCCACGCCGGACGTTCATTTCCACGTGGCGGCCGACCAGCAGAAAGAAAATGAACATGGCCACCGAATCGAAATAGATTGCACCGCTCCCACGCCAGGTATTGATGACGCTGGCAAAGAAGGCCAGCAGGAGCGCGACGGCCACCGGTACGTCCATGCCCAGGGATCTGCGGCGCAGGTCGTGCCAGGCGCCGCGCAGGAAGGGCGCGCCGGAGTAGAACATCACCGGCACGGCGATCAGCATCGCGGTTACGCGCAGCAGCACCTCGAGCCACGGATCGATTCCGCTCAGTGCACCGGCGTACAGACCGACCGTGTACATCGACATCTGCATCGCCGCGAGTCCGGCGAGGCCGATGCGCTTGAGCGAGCGGCGCCGCTCGGCATCCTGCGCGGCGCTCCCGGCCGCGCCGTTGAGCGGCACAGCGTGAAACCCCAGGCGCTCCACTGTATCGAGCACGGCGCCGAGGCGCGAACGCCGCGGATCCCAGGCGACGCTGACGCGCGCGGTGGTGAGATTGACCTCGACCTGTTGTACTCCGGGCAGCGCGCCGACCCTGGTGCGGATCGAGCGCGCGCAGTTCGCGCAATGCATACCTTCGGCGAAGAACTCGACCTGCTCGAGTCCGCTCTCGCGCTGCCAGTGCAGGTGCTGTGCGGCCGCCTGGCTCAATGCGCCTCCGGGGCCGGCCGCAGCGCGGCGCCCAGCACCACCGGCTCCCGCAGGTCGCCCTGCGATCGCCCGCGCAGCAGCCATTGCTCCTGGTCGTCGGCGAGCTCCAGCCACCAATGTGCCGCCGCCAGGGCGGTGCACGCTGCGCTGTAGCGCGCGCCGTGCTGCTCGAGCGTCACGCTGCGATCAGCGCCGGCCGCGGTCGGATGCGCCAGCCTGAGGCGCAGTGCCGCCGGCGCGGCGCCCTGCAGGGTCACCGTGCAGCGCTGTGCGTGCGGATCGATCGCCACGGTGGCACCGATGCCCAGCTGCGCCGCGCGCGTCATCCGTTCCTGCTCGCGATCCAGCGCGCCGCCCTCCCAGTGGTAGTTCTTCGGCAGCTCGCTGTCGCCGCGCGTCACGGCGAGCGCGAGCGAGACGAAGCTCCCCGCGACGGCGAGCAGTGGCAGCGCGATGACCAGGACCAATACCGGGTTGGCAGGTTGGCGCATGATGCTTACCTTGATGGCGCGAGCAGCCGCGCATCGTGGGTTGCCGTGTCGCGCGGATCATCGCGCGCCACGATGTGGAAATGAATGGTTTCGGACCCGGCCGGCTGATAAGCGTCGCGTACCACGCGCACCACCGCCGGGTAGACCTCGCCGGGAGCGACGCTATAGGCCGGTCGCGGCGGGTCGAGCGCCAGCGCACCGGCTCCGCTGACCGTGAGGTCGAAAGTGCGGTTGAGCTCCGACTTGTTGAGAATCTTCAGCGTGTAGACGTTTTCGATGCGGCCGTCGTCAAGCAGGCGGAACAGGCTGTTGCGATCCCGGATTACATCCAGCCCGAGCGGCGTGCGCAGGTACAGGGCCACGGCGAAACCCACCGCGAGGATGGCGAGAATGGTGCCGTACACCATCACTCTGGGGCGCATGACGTGCGTGGTGCGGTGATCGAGGGCGTGCTGCGTCGTATAGCGGACCAGGCCGCGCGGATAGCCGATGCGGTCCATGACGTTGTCGCAGGCGTCGATGCAGGCGGCACAGGCGATGCACTCATACTGAAGCCCCTTGCGGATGTCGATGCCGGTGGGGCACACCTGTACGCACCAGGTGCAGTCGATGCAGTCGCCCAGACCGGCTGAGCCGCGCGGCGCCGCGCGACGCCGCGAGCCGCGTGGCTCGCCACGTTCGGTGTCGTAGGTGATGATCAACGTATCCTTGTCGAACATGGCGCTCTGGAAGCGCGCGTAGGGGCACATGTATTTGCACACCTGTTCGCGCAGATACCCGGCGTTGCCATAGGTGGCGAAGCCGTAGAACAGGATCCAGAAAGTTTCCCATGGGCTCGGTGTTCCCGCCAGCATGTCGGCAAACAGCGTGCGGATCGGCGTGAAGAAGCCGACGAAGCTGAAGCCGGTCCACAGCGCGAAGCTGATCCACAGCAGTTGCTTGGCGCCCTTGCGGACGATCTTGCGCGGCCCCCACGGCGCCGCGTCGAGTCTCATGCGCGCCTGGCGCTTGCCCTCGGTGAGGCGCTCCAGCCAGAGGAAGGCTTCGGTCCAGACGGTCTGCGGGCAGGCGTAGGCGCACCACAGGCGGCCGGCCAATGCCGTGAAGAAAAACAGCGACAGGGCGGCGAGCACCAGCAGCCAGGTCAGGAAGATGAAGTCCTGCGGCCACATGACCAGCGAGAAGACATAGAACTTGCGTTCCGCCAGATCGAACAGCACCGCCTGGCGGCCGTGCAGCTCGAACCAGGGCAGCAGGTAGTACAGGCCCAGCAGCACCCAGACCGCCAGCGTGCGCAGGCGCGCGTAGCGGCCCTGCACTTCGCGCGGATAGATCTTCTCGTGGGCCTGGTAGTAGGAAACGCTGGCGGCCTCGGCTGAGGCGCCAGGAGTGGTATTCATGAGGGCGCCCTGGGCGTGCGAGCGCGCTCGTCAGCGGCGCTGATCTGGCCGTGCACGTAGAGCGCCAGCGCGCTGGCGAGCGCGCTCAGGCACCACAGGCCGAAGAAACCGAGCGTGTAGACACCGAGGCGGTCGATGCGGTCGCTTTCGGCGTAGTCACCGAGCAACGCTTCGGGGGCCACGAACGCGAAGAAGAACATCGTCCCGGCGCCGGCGGCGAGGAACGACGCCCACAGCACGGCGCCGGCGGCGAGCGCGCGCCGGCGCAGGGCCGTGCGGGGCTCCGCTTCAGTGTCCGGCTGCACCGCTCCCTCCGCCCGCGCCGAGCGACAGGACATAGGCGGCCAGGAGTTTCACGCGTTGCGGTCCGAGTCGATCGAGCTGGGCGGGCATCTGTCCCTGCCGGCCGCCGGCAATGGAGGCGCGCACCGCATCCACCGAGCCGCCGTAGAGCCAGGTGTGATCGGTCAGGTTCGGCGCACCGAGCGCCTGATTGCCGCGCGCGTCCGCGCCGTGGCAGGCGGCACAGTTGGCGGCAAACAGCTGTTTGCCAGCCTCGACATCACCGGCCGGCACGGAGCGGCCCGACAGCGAGAGCACGTAGGCGAGCGCGTTCTCAACACCACTCGCGCCGAGCGCATCCTGCCAGGCGATCATGACTCCCGCGCGGCCGCCGGCAATCGTGGCCTCGACCTGTTCCGGCGCGTCGCCGTAGAGCCAGTCATGGTCGGTGAGATTGGGAAAGCCCGGGTTGCCGTGCGCATCGGAACCGTGGCAAACAGCGCAGTTGTTCGCGAACAGGTTCCGGCCGACGACGCGCGCGGCCGGGTCGTCGCGCAATTGCGCCACCGACTTCCCGGCAAAGCGCGCCATGATCTGCTGCGCCTGTGCTTCGCTGGCGCGCTGTTGCGCCTCGTGCTGGTTGATGGAGGTCCAGCCCAGGCGCCCCGCATAGCTGCCCATGCCCGGATAGATCACCAGGTAGCCGACCGCGAAGGCCACCGAGATGAAGAACATCCACAGCCACCAGCGCGGCAGCGGATTGTTAAATTCGGCAAGATCACCATCCCACATGTGCCCTGTTGTTTGTGCCCCCGCAGTAGGCTCGTCGCCGCGGCGCTGGCGCATCGACAGCATCAGCCACACGGCGCCGGCCACGTTGAGCGTGGTCAGGATGATGATGAAGGCGCTTAATGCTGGTGTCACGGCGCTTGCTCCCTGAGGCTCGGATCGACGAGCGCGCTGTCTTCTTCCAGGGGCAGGCGGGCCATGGCTTCAAAGGTCTTGCGCCGCCGCCCGCTCCAGGCCCAGGCGGTGATGCAAAGGAGCAGCACGATCATCACTGCGGTGAAAATGCCGCTGAGCGTTCCGAACAGGCTCTGCATGTTCTGCATGGCGCCGCCCTCTTACTTCCAGCCCTGGGACGCGATGCCCAGACCCTGCAGATAGGTGATCAGCGCGGTGAGCTCCGTCTGGCCAGCGACCGCCGCGCTGGCGGCGGCGATCTGTGCATCGGTATAGGGCACGCCCACCATGCGCAGCGCGCGCAGCTTCTTCGGCGTCACGCGCTCATCGATCTTGTTGCGCGCCAGCCAGGGAAAGCCGGGCATGTTTGACTCGGGCACCACATCGCGCGGATTGAGCAGGTGGATCCGCTGCCAGTCATCCGAATAACGGCCGCCGACGCGCGCCAGGTCGGGTCCGGTGCGCTTGGAGCCGAACTGGAAGGGGTGGTCGTACACGGATTCGCCGGCCAGCGAGTAGTGGCCGTAGCGTTCGGTCTCGCCACGCAGCGGGCGGATCATCTGCGAATGACAGTTGTAGCAGCCTTCGCGGACATAGATGTCGCGGCCTTCGAGCGCCAGCGGGCTCAGGGGTTCGATGCCCGGCGAGGGTTTGGTCACCTGGCCCGAAAGGTACAGCGGCACGATCTCGACCAGGCCGCCGACACTGATCACCAGGGCGATCAGCACCGCCAGCAGCCCGACGCGTTTTTCGATGATGTCGTGTTTCACGTTCGACGCTCTCCCTATGCCGGGGCCATGACCGGCTGGTCGATCTGCGGACCGCGTTCCGCGAGCGTGCGGCGCACGTTGTAGATCATGAGCAACATCCCTGCGAGCACCAGCGCGCCGCCGCACAGGCGCACGATGTAAAAGGGATGCGTGGCCTGCAGTGCCTCAACGAAGGTGTAGATCAGCGTGCCGTCCGCGTTCGTCGCACGCCACATCAGGCCCTGCATGACGCCGGCAATCCACATCGCGGCGATGTACAGCACAATGCCGATGGTGGTGGTCCAGAAGTGCCAGTCGATGAGCCGTGTGCTCCACATGCTGGTGCGCCCGTAGAGCCGCGGGATCAGCACGTAGAGTGAGCCTACCGTAACCATCGCCACCCAACCCAGGGCGCCTGAATGTACGTGGCCTATGGTCCAGTCGGTGTAGTGGGAGAGCGCGTTGACCGTCTTGATCGACATCATCGGCCCTTCGAAGGTCGACATGCCGTAGAAGGACAACGAGACGATCAGGAACTTGAGGATCGGATCGGTGCGCAGCTTATGCCAGGCACCCGACATGGTCATGATGCCGTTGATCATGCCGCCCCACGAGGGCGCGAGCAGCATCAGGGAAAACACCATGCCCAGCGACTGCGCCCAGTCGGGGAGCGTCGTGTACATCAGGTGGTGCGGTCCGGCCCACATGTAGATCGAGATCAACGACCAGAAATGCACCACCGACAGGCGGTAGGAATACACCGGGCGCCCGGCCTGCTTGGGCACGAAGTAATACATCATGCCGAGGAACCCGGCGGTGAGGAAGAACCCCACGGCATTGTGGCCGTACCACCATTGCACCATGGCATCGACCGTGCCCGCGTAAACGGAGTATGACTTGGTCAGCGTCACCGGAATTTCGGCACTGTTGACGATATGCAGGACCGCCACGGTGATGATGAACGCGGCGAAGAACCAGTTGGCGACGTAGATGTGCTTGACGCGGCGGATCGCCAGCGTGCCGATGAACACGATCGCGTAGGCCACCCAGACGATGGCGATCAGGAGGTCGATCGGCCATTCGAGTTCGGCGTATTCCTTGCCGCTGGTGATCCCGAGCGGCAGCGTGATCGCCGCCAGCAGGATGACCAGCTGCCAGCCCCAGAAGGTGAAGCCGGCCAGCCGGTCGGAGATCAGCCGCACGTGGCAGGTGCGCTGCACGATGTAATAAGAGGAGGCGAACAGCGCCGAGCCGCCGAAGGCGAAAATCACGGCGTTGGTGTGTAGCGGCCGCAGCCGGCTGTAGGTCAGCCACGGGGTGTCGAAGTTCAGTGCCGGCCAGATCAGCTGCGCCGCGAGCAATACCCCCACGCTCATGCCGACCACGCCCCAGACGATCGTCATCAGGGCAAACTGGCGCACCACACGATCGTTGTAGGTCGCTCTGGGCAGCGTGCCTGCGGTTCCCTGGGCCATTGTGCTGTTCTCCGCCGTGGACGCGGGTCTCGCGCGCCGACAAATGTTCGACGATAGCTGTGCAGGTGCGAATCCGTAGGTACACTTAAGTTCCGGTGACCGAGCTACGTAGAAGCCACAATAGACCATGAGTCCGATCAAGCCCTCGAGCAGCAAGCCGCGCAACCCGCTGGCGGCGGCACGGCGCGTGGTCGTCAAGGTGGGCTCGGCCCTGCTGGTCGATGCGCGCAGCGGCCGGCTCAATCGCGCCTGGCTGGAAACCTTGATCGAAGATCTGCTGCGACTCCGTCGCCGCGGCCAGCAGGTGATCCTGGTGTCCTCCGGCGCGATCGCCCTCGGCCGCCGCCACCTCGGGCTGGCCCCCGGAACGCTGCGGTTGGCGGAGAGCCAGGCGGCGGCGGCGGTCGGTCAGATCCGCCTGGCGCATGCCTACAAGGAACTGCTGGAGGCGCACGAAGTCACCGTGGCGCAGGTGCTGCTCACGCTCGAGGACAGCGAGCAGCGCACCCGTTATCTCAATGCGCGGGCCACCCTCGAATCGCTCCTGGCCCTGGGTGCGATTCCAGTGATCAACGAGAACGACACGGTCGCGACCGCCGAGATCCGCTACGGCGACAACGACCGCCTGGCCGCGCGCGTGGCGCAAATGACCAGCGCCGATTGCCTGGTGCTGCTCTCCGACGTCGACGGACTGTATACGACCGACCCCAATCGCGGTGGCGATGCCCGGTTCATCGCCGAAGTGCCGCAAATCACGCCGCAGATCGAGGCCATGGCCGGCGGCTCGGCCTCGAACTTCGGCTCGGGCGGTATGGCGACCAAGATCGCCGCCGCGCGCATCGCCGTCGGGGCGGGCTGCCACATGTGCATCGCG
>JAYUZI010000247.1:0-4234 GCA_043751915.1 Gammaproteobacteria bacterium
CCGCAGCAACGCAAGCGCGTGCTGCTGCGCTTCGCGGAACTGATCCGCGGCGATCTTGAGCGCCTCGCTTTGCTCGAAACGCTCGATGTGGGCAAACCGATCCGGGATTCACTCAGCTCCGACGTGCCGGCGGCGGCAGCCTGCATCGCCTACTACGCCGAATTCGCCGACAAGCTCTACGACGAAATCGCCCCCACCGGGCCGAACGACCTGGCCATGATTCGCCGCGAGCCGCTCGGCGTGATCGCGGCCATCGTGCCCTGGAACTATCCCTTGGTCATTGCCGCCTGGAAGCTGGGCCCCGCCCTGCTGTCCGGTAACTCGGTGGTGCTGAAGCCGGCGGAACAATCGCCCTACGGCGCCATCCGCCTGGGTGAACTCGCGCTCGAAGCCGGCATTCCGCCGGGCGTGTTCAACGTCGTGCCCGGCTTCGGCGAAGAAGCCGGCAAGCCCCTGGCGCTACACCCTGACGTCGACATGATCACTTTTACCGGCTCGACGCAGGTCGGCGCGTTGATGATGCGCTACGCCGGCGAATCGAACCTCAAGCGCGTGGCGCTGGAGCTCGGCGGCAAGAGCCCGCAGATCGTGCTGCGCGACGCCGACCTGGCGTTGGCCGCGACCGACATCGCCTGGGCGATCTTCTACAACCAGGGCGAGTCCTGCAATGCCGGTTCGCGCTTGATCTGCGAGGCGGGCATCAAGAGCGAGCTGCTCGCCGAGGTCAAACGCGTCGCGGCGACCATCACGCTCGGCCACCCGTTCGATCCGGGCACGAAGATGGGCGCGCTGATCGATGAAGGCCACATGCACCGCGTACTGGGCTTTGTCGACAGCGGCATCGCCGAGGGCGCAGAAGTGGTATTGGGCGGCCACCGGGTCATGCAGGAGAGCGGCGGCTTCTACGTGGAGGCGACGATTCTCGACCAGGTGCAACCCACCGCGCGCGTGGCACGCGAGGAAATCTTCGGACCCGTGCTGGCGGTCACCGCCGTAAAAGACGAGGCGGAGGCGCTGCGCATCGCCAATGATTCCATCTTCGGACTCGCCGCTGCGGTGTGGACCCGTGACATGGACGCCGCGCACCGGCTGTCGAACGCGCTGCGCGCGGGCACGGTCTGGGTCAACACCTATTTCAAGTCGGCGATGACCACGCCCTTTGGCGGTTTCAAGCAATCCGGGTTCGGGCGCGACCGCTCGCCGCATGCGATCGAGAAATACACCGATCTGAAGACCATCTGGACGACTTACCGCTAGGACCCGCCGGGATCGAGGCCGCGGTCAGCCCGTTCGGCCGCCGCCCATTCTTTCTTCATATCAAGCGAGCCGCAGGCCAGCAGGTAGATGATCGAGGAAACCGGCAGGCCGACCAGCATCGCGAGGTCGGCGCCGCCCAGCGCCACGGCAATCGGGCCCTTGTAGTGCGCGGTGCTGAAGAATGGAATCATGGCGGCGAAGCCCACGGCGTAGGCCAACAGGCCACGCCAGCTCCAGCGTCCGTAGATGCCGTGCGGATTGAAAATTTCCCGCACCGAATAGCGGCATTTGCGCACCCAGTAGAAATCGACCAGGTTGATCGCCGTCCAGGGCGTGAACAGGTACAGCAACACGGAGAGGAGATCTTCGAAGCGATTGGCAAAATCCCTGGAGGACGCCAGCGCCAGTCCGAGTGACACGGCGAAGGCGATCAGCAGCGCAATGATTCTGCCCTTGATGCCGGAGTGTTGCGGCTTCACGCAATCGGCAACGCTGAGGAGCGTGAGCGAAGCGCCGTAGAAATTCAGCGCGGTGATCGACACCAGACCCAGGATGCCGCCGGCCAGCAGCACTGCGCCAAACCCGGGCACCACCAGGTCGGCTGCGGCCTGCACTGCAGCGGCGACGTCAGGATGCGGACTGATGGCAGCGACCAGGGTTCCGATCAGCATCAGCCACACGCCGCCAATGAATGCCCCCAGGTAGGTCCACCAGAACGAGGCTGCCACACCCACATTGGTGGGCAGGTAGCGTGAATAGTCGCTGACGTAGATCGACCAGCTCAGCTGGTAGGCCGCCGCCGCGAAGAATTGCACCAGGAACGGGACGCTCTTGAACTCGCCCAGTTGCATCAGCGCGGCCGGCATGGGGATCAGCCATAGGGCGGTCAGGGTAAAAACACTGAGCAGTGCCAGCATTGAGTAAGCGAACAGCCGTTGCAGGCGATGAATCCAGTCATAGCCGACGGCCGCCATGGCCAGCGCGGAAACCGAAAACCAGAAAATGATGGCGCGATCGGCGATTGCATGGGCGCCCAGCAGCTGGCGGGTTGCCTGGGCCGCGAGCACGCAGTTGAACGCGTTGTAGCCAATGTAGGCGATCAGTGCCACGACCCAGACCAGGAGCGCACCGAGGTAGCCAAACTGCGGGCGCGACTGGATGAGTTGCGGGAGCCCCAGCTGCGGGCCCTGGGTGGAATGAAAGGCCATGAAGAACGTGCCGAACGCGCAACCGCCCACCACCGCGATGGTCGTCCACAACATCGATTCGCCCAGGGCCACGCCGATCACGCCGACCGCAAGCGTCGCGAGGTTCGCTTCGCCGGAAAACCACACCGGCCAGAGGTCACGGACTTTGCCGTGACGCTCGGCCTGGGGCACGTAGTCGATTGAGCGACTTTCAATGTTGAGTCGATGCGCCACGTTGCCCCTCCGAACCAGGCTTGTCGTTGTGGCGGCAGTATATATGTGGCCCGGGCGCGGTCGCTTTGGGACCGTGCCCTGTTGCCAAATAAAATAAAGTCTTTTTTATCTGTGAGTTACAGATATAAGCTAACGTAAGTTACCCTATATATGCGCAGCGGCGGACCTGCACCGGTCGATCGCACATTCGCTCAAGACCTTTCGGCGCGCTCGGCCATGCGTTCGAGATTCACATTGACAGGTTGCCGAACGGCCATGCAGCCAGCTGACACACGGCTGTCATACGCGGCTCCTAGATTTATGCGCGTCAATCGACCCACGTCGCGCCTCTGCAACCGCAGTTGCGAGGCGTTTGGGGAAGAGTAGACTGACGCCCACGGCAGCGACCCTGTTGGGGCCGGTCGCAACGGCTGCAAATCAACTTAAAGGGGATCTCACGTGGGAATAAACAGCAAGGTAGCCTTGGCGGTTGCGGCTGCGCTGAGCGCATCCAGTGGCGTATTCGCGGCCGCACCAATTGCCGCTACCGGAGCCTCTGCGGGCGGGCTGGAAGAGATCATTGTCACGGCGCAGCGCCGCAATGAATCCATCCAGAACGTGCCGATCACGATTCAGGCCATCAGCGGCGAGCAACTCGGGCAGCTCGCCGTCACGACATTCGATGATGTCGTCAAGATGCTGCCGAACGTGACATTTGGAGCCAATGGCCCGGGTCAGGGCAACATCTTCATGCGCGGACTGTCGGCCGGCTTCGCCGGCAACCAGTCGTCGGCGACTGTGGCGCCGATGCCAAACGTCGCGACCTACCTGGACGACCAGCCCCTCAGCTTCCCGGCGCGCAACGCCGACGTCTACATGGCGGACATGGAGCGCGTCGAGGTCCTCGAAGGCCCCCAGGGCACACTGTTCGGCGGCGGCGCCGAGGCGGGCGCGGTGCGTTACATCACCAACAAACCGAAGATCGGCAAGACTGAAGGGAATGTCGAAGCCTCATACGGCACGACGGCGCACGGCGATCCCAACACTTCGATGACCGGCGTCATCAACCTGCCGGTGACCGACTCGGTGGCGGTGAGGGTCGTCGCATACAACGATCGTCGTGGTGGCTACATCGACAACGTCAAGACGGACTTCACGCGCTACCCGAGCGACCCGGGGCAAGGTGCCGGCTCGTTCTTTAGCGCCTACTATCCGGCGTCCGCGCTCGGCCACGCTTCCGCCAACAACAGTGCGCTGTCCGGTCGTGCGACGAATCCGACCACCTACCAGGGGTTGCGGGCGTCGGCGCTGTGGCAGATCAACGAGGACTGGAACCTCCTGGTTCAGCAGTCGTACCAGAACCTCGACGCCGAGGGCCTGAACCAACAGTATCCCTGCAGCTCGAACAGCGTGCCGAACTCCGGCTCAACGCTCGGCACCTGCAAGCCGCTCGGGCCGTGGGAGGTCACCTATTTCAGCCCGACCTACAACAAGGACAAGTACCGGTCGACGGCGTGGACGCTGAACGGCGCATTCGGTGACTTGAAGGCGGTGTACACCGGTTCGTACATGACTCG
>JAYUZI010000248.1:0-3290 GCA_043751915.1 Gammaproteobacteria bacterium
TTGCGCCCACCCCCGCAGCGATGCTTGAACTCGGGCTCGCGGGCCTCCGGCGGCATATCCGCACCATTGGCCTGTTCAACTCCAAGGCCAGGCACATCATCGCCACCTCGAAGCAACTGCTCGAACGCCACGGCGGCGAGGTGCCGGCGGACCGCGCCGCGCTCGAAGCCCTGCCCGGCGTCGGGCGCAAGACGGCAAATGTCGTCCTCAACGCCGCGTTCGGCGAGGCCACCATCGCCGTCGACACGCATATTTTCCGCGTCGCCAACCGCACCGGGCTCGCGCCGGGACGCACACCACGCGCTGTCGAGGACGGCCTGCTGGAAGTAACGCCCGCGATATTCCGTCATCACGCGCACCACTGGCTGCTGCTGCTCGGCCGCTACCTCTGCAAGGCCCGCCGCCCCGATTGCCCGCACTGCCCGGTGAGCCGCTGGTGCGGGTATGCGGACAAGGTGCGCGCATGAACCTGTACGCAGGCCAGGACCGTGAAGCGATGCGCGATGCCTGGCGGCTGGCCTGGCGACGCCACCTGGAGCGCGCGCCGCTCGAGCCGCTGCAGGCGCAAATGGCCGACCTGGTCGCCATGCATCCGGAGTATCACGCTCATATGGCGACCGCCGAAACCGCAGCCGGCGGCAGTGCCTTCCTGCACCTGTCGCTCCATCTCGCGCTGCGCGAGCAGCTCGCCACCAATCGGCCGCCGGGCATCGTCGACATCCACCGGCGGCTGGCCGCCACCCACAGCGAAACTCACGCGGCCGAGCACCGCATGATCGAGGTACTTGCCGAGGCGCTGTGGGCGGCGCAGCGCTTGGCGCACGCGCCCGACGAACAGCAGTATCTTGAGGCTCTCCGGCGGCTCTAGGGCAAAATGACCGGGCGCCGACAGCGGCGATTTCGTTGGGCGCCTGCAAGCGACCGGCTGCGCACTCCCTGAAACTTTTTTCAGCGTGACTAGTCACGCGTTACATGTAACGCTGGATCGGATTCGTGACATGCCGTTGCGCCGGCGAGCGCCATTACTCTGGCTGCCGCCACCAGCATGGCGGCAGTGCAAAGTGCGGTCGGTCCGTGTTGTCGGCATCCAGGGGATGCGGGAAAGCGTCCGCATACCGCGAGCTCGCAACCCGGTCGTGCCGCAGGAAGGTAAATTCCGCCAGCGGCGGCAAGGCCAGGCCACCCTTCTTCAGGAGTGGTGAACTGTTGTTGGGGTGTATGTGCACGCAGCGGTGGGTCTGCAGGATCTTCTCGAAGGCGCGCGTGGCCAGGCCAAAGAACGCTTTGTTCCAAAGCTGATCGAGCTGGTGAAATTCGGCGACGATGATCCGGAAGCGCTTCAGCAGACGGTCCGTGGCCCCAAGGAACACCTCGTACTCGAATCCTTCGATGTCGATCTGCAGCATCAGGTCGGATTCGGGGCGGACGGCCGAGCCCGCCACCCAGTCATCGAGCGTCATGAAATCGTCGCTGCTGGTGACACCGAGGTACTTGCGCGTGAAATGAAACAGCGCGTGCGGGGCGCCGGGCTGCGCCACCGAACGATCCGCCATGTAGACGCGGATGCCCCGATCGGCGCAGTCCTGCTCGAAACCGGAGATCAGGCCGACTCCCGGGGAGAAACACGCCTCGGTCCCCGCCAGGTCGTCGGGCACGAGATAGCCGCCGTCGCCCCGCGGCCCCAGGCGAATGAGCGGTTGGTCCGTGGCCAGTGGCTGGAGCTGGCGCAGGAGTTCCTGGATCCGGGCCTTGTCCGTCGCGTCGGTCGGGAATACGCCCCAGGGGCCCAGCAGGTCGATGATGGCTGACTTCAGAGGTTTTCCCATGAATGCCGTTATTGCCGGGGCTAATGCCCGGTGCGCTTCCTGGGCAGGTAGAGGTCAGTTAGCGTGCCGGCAAAGGCCTCGGCCGCCATCGCCACGGTTTCCGAGAGCGTCGGGTGCGGGTGCACCGTCAGGCCGATGTCGTGCGCGTCGGCGCCCATCTCGATGGCGAGGGCCACTTCGGCGATCAGCTCACCGGCATTGGGGCCGACGATGCCGCCGCCCACCACGCGCCCGGTGGCGGGGTCGAACAGCAGCTTGGTGAATCCCTCATCGCGCCCCAGGGCCAGTGAACGGCCGCTGGCCGCCCAGGGAAATATGGCCTTCTCCACGGCGATGCCCTGCGCTTTCGCGCCCGCTTCGGTCACGCCGATCCAGGCCACTTCCGGGTCGGTGTAGGCCACCGACGGGATCACGCGCGCGTCGAAGAAGCTCTTCTGCCCGGCCGCCACTTCGGCCGCGACCTTGCCCTCGTGCGTGGCCTTGTGCGCCAGCATCGGCTGGCCGACCACATCGCCAATGGCGTAGATATGCGGCACGTTGCTGCGCTGCTGCTTGTCCACGGCGATGAAGCCGCGCTCGCTTACCACGACGCCCGCCTCCTCCGCGCCGAGGCGGCGGCCGCTGGGGACGCGGCCAACCGCCACCAGGACGCGATCGAAACGCTGGACGCTGCTGCCCTTGGCGTCCTCGAAACTGACCTGCAGCCCATCAACCGCGGCACTCACCGCAGTCACCTTCGTGCCCAGCAGGATCTGTTCGTAACGTGCCTTCAGGCGCTGCTCGAGCGGCCGCACCAGGTCGATATCGCAGCCTGGCATGAGCTGCGCGGTCAGCTCGACCACGGATACTTGCGCACCGAGGGCCTCGTACACCGTGGCCATTTCCAGGCCGATGATGCCGCCGCCAATCACCAGGAGACGGCCGGGATTGTCGGGGATCTCCAGCGCACTGGTGGAATCCATCACGCGGGGGTCGCGCGGCATGAACGGCAACGCGATGGGCTCGGAGCCGGCGCCGATGATGCATTGCTCAAAGCGGACGCGCTGGCTCTTGCCTTCGTGCGCCACTTCAAGGACATGCGGGCTGAGGAATTTTCCAGTGCCGCGCAGTACTTCGACCTTGCGCTGTTTGGCGAGACCGGCAAGCCCACCGGTCAGTTTGCCCACGACCTTGCCCTTCCAGTCGCGCAGTTTCGCGAAGTCGACGCGCGGCGTGCCAAACTCAACGCCATGCGCGCTCATCTCGCGCGCCTCGGCGATCACCTTGGCCGCATGCAGGAGCGCCTTGGAGGGAATGCAGCCCACGTTCAGGCAGACGCCACCCAGAGTCGGCCAGCGTTCCACCAGCAACACCTTCAGGCCAAGATCCGCGGCACGAAACGCTGCGGTATAGCCGCCGGGGCCGGCGCCCAGCACCAACAGCTGCACTTCGCGGTCTGCAGCGGGCTCCGACCCAGCGACGGCA
>JAYUZI010000249.1:0-4578 GCA_043751915.1 Gammaproteobacteria bacterium
AAAAGTCGGGCTGAACGCCCCGTATTCATTGGGGTACTCGTAAGCGGAGACCTGGCGTGGGTTCTCAATGGCCATGACGTCGTCGGCCCCGGCCAGGAAATAGACCACCAGGGGACCGCCGGGCGGCGAGCCGAGGGCGCAGGCGGCGGGCACACTGCCGCTGACTTCGAAGCGGCAGGATTGAAAGGTCTTCTGCCGGGCCTCGTTGAAGTGGCGGTAACGCTCGACGCCATCAATCTCACGGGTTATTTCCGGGAAGTAATTCCACATGCGGATTACGCGCGGCAGCCCGAGTGACCCGACGCAATGAAAAATATCTGTGTAGGCCCGGGCCGTCGCCGCTCTGAGCATCTGACCCCCACCTGCGCCCGCGCCGGTAGCCGTCTCGTCCAGCATTACCGCCCCAAAGGCCACGCGACCATTGGTGCGGTAGCGGACCTGCCCTGTCGCCCCGCTCGCGAGCTGCCCGGGCGCACGCCATACCTCGCACAGCGCAGCCGGACCGGCCAGCGGCCGCATCCCGACGCGCGCGACCGGCACTTTGCCCGCATCGAACTCCTGCGAATCAGCTGCGAACAGCGCGATGCCCAGCACGCCCTGCCAATCGCGCGTGCGCCACCCGGCGAGATCCTGGGCGGCGACATACTCGACACTCATATCGGTGACCACCGCCATCAGCGCGCCCCGATCGAGCGATTCGGATCGGCGATGTCTTGACGACGACGACGGATCGAGCCGAGCGAGCGGCGGAAATTCAGGAAGAAGTTCGCCACATAAATGCACTTGAAAATGCGCAGCGCGGGCCTGATTGGCGCTGCGCTGAAAATGTCGCCCGCGAGCACCGACAGGATCGCTTCCTTTATTCTAAAAACGTTTCTCGGCTGCATAAACAGCTCACGCATCGCCGGGTTGGTAATCCGATAGATAAACCAGGAGAACTCGCGCGGCCCGTGACGCATGATACGGTCGAAGTTCCGCAGTGCAGGCGCGGCGCGCGCGGGCGCGCGCAAACAGGTATCGACGGTCTCGGCGCCGACCACAGCGCTGTTCATCGCGAGCCACACGCCCGAAGAGAACACCGGGTCGATGAATGCATACGCATCGCCGAGCAGCAGGTAGCGATCACCGTGGCTCCGGTCACTCGAGTAGGAATAATTGCCGGTTGCCTCCACATCTGACAGCAGCGCGGCGCCCACCAGGCGGCGGGAAAGCGGATCACACATGCGGATCGTTTCCAGAAAATAATCCCGCAGAGGGGTCGCCCGACGTTTCATATAGTGCGGCCAGACGACTGCGCCGACGCTGGTGGCGCCATCGGCAAGCGGAATGAGCCAGAGCCATCCGTGGTCGAACCAGTAGATTGAGATATTGCCGGCGTTATCGCCTGCGTTGCGCTCCACACCGGAAAAATGTGCGTACATTGCCGCGCTGTTGTGTTTGGGATTGCGGCGCTTGCACCCAAGCTGGTTGGCAAGCAGCGTATCGCGACCGGAGGCGTCTATCAGGAAACTGGCGGTCCAGGACTCGGAAATGCCCTCAGAGCTTTCGGTGTGAACTCTGACCGACGCTGAACCGTCGAGGAATTCAACCTGACGGGCACGGCAGCCCTCTATGACCGTAGCGCCCTGGGCAGCGGCGCGACGGATCAGGATCTCGTCGAATTCGGAGCGGCGCACCTGATACGCATGGGTAGGCGACTTGCGCCAGGCGTCCGCAAACAGGTAGGTCTCGCTATGCGTATGCCACGGCGACACAAACTCGGCACCCCGCTTTTCCATGCCAATCGCGCGGACCTGATCCGCCACACCGAGGCGCTCGAACAATGGCAAGTTGGCCGGCAGCAGCGACTCGCCTATATGAAACCGGGGGTGCCTGCCCTTCTCGAGCAGTACCACACGGTAGTCCTTCTCGGCCAACAGTATTGCCGCCGTTGATCCGGCGGGCCCCCCACCGATGATGACGACATCCACGGGCCCACGCGGGGTTGACTCGGAGCAATCGTAAGCCGCCGTACCCATGCCGAGTAATCCCTCCGTTTGACGCGCGCGCGGCCGTGAAACCGTCGGTCGGTCTCTTGTTGCGGCAATGATACTCGACCCCGTCAGCGTGACCACTGGCCTGTCTTGTCCGACCCGCTCGGGCTATGTTAGGTTCGTGGCACCGCTAACGGAGTCCGATCGTAATTGCTTCCGTGCAACGTGCTCGCCTCGCTGCGATCTTGCTGTTGTTCGGTGTAACTCTCGGTGCGCTGGCACCGGCTTCGGCCGCCGGTCCGGATGGCGAGAAGGTTGAGTCGCGGGTGCCCCGCGAGGGTTACGCCTGCTGCAACCTGCACTACACAGCCTACTGGATCAGCGCCGGAATTAACGGCGGAATTTTTGAAGCTGCGGTCAAGAAAGCGGCCAGCTACACGATCAGCCATTTCCACTGAAGGCCTTGGAGGGCGCATACGGCGTGCCGTCGCAATGCGTGAACATCACGGGTTTGCCTCCGGCTGGCACCCGCAGGTCGATATCGGGATAGGTGGTGGCATCCTGCTCCCCCGCACGCGTGCCGACTTCGAGCACCAGCGCCTCCGCCGTACCGCGATTCTGCAGCGTGTGGCCGTTGGCATCGCCAGCCCGGAAGCCCGCCGCGTCGCCAGCGCGCAACTCTTCTTCGCCGTCGTCGCTGACCAGGGTGACGACGCCCGCGAGCACGTACACAAACTCGTCTTCATGGCTGTGCCAATGGCGCTGGCTCGACCAGGTTCCGGGTGCCAGGCGCAGCAGGTTCACGCCGAACTGCGTCAGGCCGGCGGCATCGCCCAGCCGGCGCCGCTCACGGGCCCGGCAGGGCAGATCAAACGGCGGTGGATAAAAAGTGCCGGTGACCGCTGTCACGGCGCCGACGTCGATACGTTTGCTCACGGTCGATCCTGCCTCGCGGATTGGGGATCGACAGGATACTCTGATGGAAGGGAAACCCGCTCAGGCGCGCTTCAGGGAGCCCATGCCGTGAGTGTGACGCCGGCAGGCTGCCGGATCGACATCGGCCAGGCGGTGGTTACAAGGCTCGTGGGTTCCAGCTTCCGGCGCCCCATGTCCCAGGTCACCTGAGGGCCAAACTGCATCCGCGGCGCCATGCCGCGCCCGAACTGCAACTCCACGAGTGAACGATGGCGGAGTGGCGCGCAATAGTGAGCCCCAGGATCAGACGAAACAGGTGTAGCGCGCTCGTAGCGCAGGCCAAAGGTGCTGGCACCAGCACCATGCGCACCGATGGTACGGGTCATGTAGAGCATGATCTGCGAGCCGGGGTATTCGGGCACGAAGCCCGCCGGGTCACCGGCAAGGGCCGGCGAACTCAGCCAGCATGCACTGGCACCGATCAGCACTGCCGCGACGGTCCGCGGCCTGTAGAGCCCACCCATGGGCTGACTCCTTTGCTGCGACGCTGGAGTCACTTTGGGGGCAGTAGGGGCAGCAAGTACAGAGCGCAAAAGGGCTTGTTTTGGGAGCCGGGTCGCAGATGCGCGCCCTGCTGTTCAATTATGGCAAGCGCCTGCCGCGCAACGGGATTATGCCCGCGCTGCGGGGTTACCCGGCCTGCGGCGTGACTCCGCCCAGCAGCTGCAGAAAGCGCGTGCGCTCAATATTTCCGCCGCTCAGTATCACGCCCGCGCGGCGGCCTGCCAGGCGGCCGCGCTCCTGCATGAGCGCGGCGAGCGGCGCAGCGCCCGCGCCCTCCGCGACCTGGTGCGCGTCGTCAAAATACATGCGCACCGCGGCGGCGATTTCATCTTCGCTGACTTCCACGACGCGCGCGGCGCCGCGGCAAATCAGGGCCACCGCTTCGGCGTTGGGCTCGCGCGTGGCCATGCCGTCGGCAAAGGTGCGTGCGGTTGGCGTCGACACCGGACGTCCGGCGGCGAACGAGCGTGCCGTCGCCGGTGCGTTGGCGGCCGAGACACCGACGATCTCGGTGCCCAGTCCCAGCAGGTCGCGCACCAGGATCAGGCCGCAGATTCCCGAACCCATGCCGACGCCGACGTAGACCACGTCGAGCCTGGGCACGGCGCGCAGGAATTCCAACGCATAGGTCGCGACGCCCACCACCAGGTCACGATGGAACGAGGGCACGAAGTGGAGCCCCCGCTGCGCGGCGACGCGGTGCGCCTCGTGCTTGGCCTGGTCAAAGTCTTTGCCAAATTCGACCACGGTCGCCCCGAACCCGCTCATGGCTGTGTTCTGGTCGGGCGAGTTACCGTACGGCACGTAGATCGTGGCGCTGATCCCGGCGCGCGCGGCAGCGAAGGAGATCGACTGGCCGTGATTGCCGCGCGTCGCCGTGACCACTCCCGGCACATCCGGCTGCGCATGGCGTAAGCGATCGAAATACACCAGGCCGCCGCGCACCTTGAAGGCGCCGGTCGGCGTGTAATTCTCGTGCTTCACCCACACTTCGCAGCCCGCGCGCCGCGCCAGCTTCGGCCAGGCGTACTGCGGGGTTTCCGGCACGACGGCGTGCACCAGTTCGGCCACACGCTCGAGCTCCGCGAGCGTCGCCAACGACCCTGCGGCGGCCATGCTGCGCTAG
>JAYUZI010000250.1:0-3575 GCA_043751915.1 Gammaproteobacteria bacterium
CCAGGCGCGAACTGACGCGCAGCACCCCGCAGTTTCGGGGGCGGCAATTTGCCAGGCTTGCCGGTCCGGACAATTAGATGCCCGCCCGTGGCAGACTGGATCGGTTCTGAAACGTTAAAAGCCCCGCATCGCGGGGCTTTTTTTTGAGCTTCACCGCGGCTCATGCACAATGCCGCTGATGAAACCCGCGCGCGCCGTGTTGTCGACCTTGCCCGGACTCGTGCTCGGAGTCAGCGGCGCGGGCGCGGTGTCGGATAACACGGTGCACGCCTGGCCCGACACCTTCGTCGCCCGCGTCGAAGCGCTCGCGCTCCTGCAAACGCTGAACGCCAACCTGCTGGGTCACGACAGCGCCACGCAGATCCTCGAACAGTGGTGCCGTGAACACCGACTCGCCGCCACGCCGCAGATTGTCGTGCAGCGGATGAATATCGCACCGCTCCCGCCGACCGACGAGCAGCGGCGCAATCTGCGCCTTGCGGCCTCTGAGCCGGTTCGCTACCGGCACGTGCGACTGCGGTGCGGTTCGCTGGTGCTCTCGGAAGCCGACAACTGGTATGTGCCGGGGCGGCTGACCGCGGCGATGAACCAGCAGCTCGAGACCAGCGACGCACCGTTCGGTGCGATCGTGCATGAACTGCATTTCCAGCGGCACACGCTGACTGCACACCTGCTGTGGCAACCGCTCGCACCGGGTTGGGAAATGGGTGCGACTGCGCCCGATGGCGGTACGCGGCAATTGATCGTGCCGGAACAGGTGCTGGAACACCGTGCGGTGCTGTCGCTGCCCGACGGCACGCCGATCAGTGAAGTGGTGGAGACTTACACAGGCAACGTGCTGGCCTTTGCGCCACCGCAGTCCGCCCGGGCAATCACCGCTCCTTCAGCGCTCGCCACCGGGCACTGAAGTCGCGGTTAGCCAGTCGCGCCCGCGCCCGCTCGTCAGCAGCGGCAGCAGCCGGGCATCGAGCCCGGCGTCGGGCGAGCGATAGGCCCACTGCACGGTGGGCGGCATCGACATCAGGATCGCATCGGTCCGGCCGCCTGATTGCAGCCCAAACAGCGTGCCACGATCGAACACCAGGTTGAACTCCACGTAACGGCCGCGGCGATAGAGCTGGTACTTGCGCTCGCGCTCGCCATACGGCAGGTCGCGGCGCAGCCGCACGATGTCGCGATACGCCGCAAGATACTCGGTGCCGACGGCCCGCATGAACTCGAAGCAGCGTTCCCAGCTCATGCCGAATTCCGGCGTAGCCTCGTTCAGGTCATCGTAAAAGATGCCGCCGATTCCGCGCCCTTCGCCACGGTGGCGCAGGAAGAAATACTCGTCGCAGGTCTTGCGCAACTGCGCGTAGAGGTTCGCATGGAACGGCGCGCAGGCCGCCGCCGCGGCGCGGTGCCAACGCACGGCGTCCTCTTCATAGGGAAGATAGGGCGTGAGGTCGAAGCCGCCGCCGAACCACCAGACGTCGCCGGCGCTGAAATACCGCACGTTCATGTGGCTGGTCGGCGCCTGCGGATTGCGCGGATGCATCACCACGGACACGCCCATGGCACGGAAGGCGCGACCCGCCAGCTGCGGATTGCGCGCGGTCGCCGCCGGCGGCAGCTTCGTACCGCGTACATCCGAGAGCGCCACGCCGCCGCGCTCGAACAGCGCGCCATCCTCGAGCACCGCCGTGATGCCCTCGCCGGCGAGCGCGTCGGCGCCGCCGGCGCGCTCCCAGCGGTCCTTGAAGAATTCACGTGTGCCATCGGCGGCGGCGAACGCACCGCACAGTTCGTCCTGCAGAGCGCCGAGGTAGCCGCGCACCGCGCTACTGCGTTCCTCGCTCATGACATGACTCCGTGCTGCGTCAATGCTTGACCATGACGTGGCGGACGACGCTGTAGTCTTCGAGCGCGTACATGGAAAGATCCTTGCCGTAACCGGAGCGCTTCAGGCCACCGTGTGGCATCTCCGAGACCAGCATGAAGTGCGTGTTGATCCAGGTGCAGCCGTAACGCAGGCGCGCGGCGACCTGCATGGCGCGGCCCACGTCGTGTGTCCACACCGAGGAGGCCAGGCCGTACTCGGAATCGTTGGCCCACGCGATCGCATCGTCCGTATCCTTGAAGCGCGTCACCGAGACCACCGGCCCAAACACCTCACGCCGCACAATCTCGTCGCTCTGGCGCGCGCCAGCGATCAGCGTGGGCTCGAAGAAGAAGCCCTTGCCCGCGCGCACCTTGCCGCCCGTCACCACCTCGATGTGCTTTTTCTCCGTGGCGCGGCCGACGAAACCCGCGACCCGATCGCGCTGCTCAGCACTGATCAGCGGCCCCATTTCCACGCCCGGCTGCTGCTGCGTACCCACCTTGATCGTGCCCACGGCCGCAGCTAGGTCGGCCACCAGTCGCTCGTAGACTTTTGCGCCCGCGTAGATACGACAGGCCGCGGTGCAATCCTGGCCGGCGTTGTAGTAGCCAAAGGTGCGCACGCCGCTCACCACGGATTCAATATCGGCGTCGTCGAAGACGATGACCGGCGCCTTGCCGCCGAGCTCGAGGTGCGTGCGTTTCGTGCCCTTGGCGGCCGCGGTCAGTACTTTCTCCCCGGTCGACACATCGCCGGTGAGCGAGATCATGGCCACCGCCGGATGGGAAATCAGCGGCGCGCCGACACTCTGCCCGCGCCCGCAGATCACGTTGACGACACCGGGCGGGAACAGCTCGGCGAGGATCGTCGCCAGCTTCAGCGTACTGAGCGGCGTCTGCTCGGAGGGCTTGATCACCACCGTGTTGCCGGCCGCCAGTGCCGGCGCCAACTTCCAGGCCGCCATCAACAGCGGATAGTTCCACGGCGCAATGGAGGCGACCACGCCGACCGGATCACGGCGGATCATGCTGGTAAAGCCCGCGAGGTATTCGCCGGCGACTGCGCCGTGCATGGTGCGCGCGGCGCCCGCGAAGAACCGGAACACGTCGGCGACCGCGGGAATCTCATCGCCCAGCGCCGCCGCGAGCGGCTTGCCGCAGTTGCGCGACTCGACCGAAGCAAATTCTGCGCCCACCGCTGCGACGCGATCGGCCAGCTTCAGCAGCAGCGTGGCGCGATCCTTCGGTGGCGTCGCGGCCCAGCCATCGAAGGCGGCGCGCGCCGCCTGCACGGCGGCATCGATCTGCTGCTTCGAAGCCTCTGCGACCGTGGCCAGCACCTTGCCACTGGCAGGATCGAGCACCGGTTCTACGGCGCCCTTACCGGCGACGAGCTTGCCGTTGATCAATAGCTTCGTGTTCATGTTGCATCCACACCCTGGATTGAGTTTCTTAGTGCGCCCGGGCGCGTGAAATCAATTGCGTCAGCTCCGTGACGCCGCGCGCCATCACCGCATCGCCGGCTTCGCTTACCAGCAATGAATCCGCAACGAGGATCGGCGGCAACCAGTCCTGCCGCGACGTGCCGTCGACGTGATAAAGCTGCTCAGTAGCAAAGGCGACGTCAATCCCGGTCTGCGGCAGGGTAAAATCGCTCACCGCGCCGGCCAGATGCGCCATTGGCGTGCCCACCACCAGGGCGCGCTTCATCGCAT
>JAYUZI010000251.1:0-4163 GCA_043751915.1 Gammaproteobacteria bacterium
CG
Source organism: Gammaproteobacteria bacterium (assembly GCA_043751915.1). Lineage (GTDB taxonomy): Bacteria > Pseudomonadota > Gammaproteobacteria > Steroidobacterales > Steroidobacteraceae > FEN-1191. The sequence goes on from JAYUZI010000251.1 coordinate 3, forward strand.
ATGGCGCGCCGCAGCGGCTCGGTCGACGCCTCGGGCCAGGTGCTGGCGAACAGCTGCTCGATGGCCTGCAGGACCGCCTCGGGCGAGCTGACGCGCACCGTGTTGGTGATGTCGAAATCACTGCGTCGGATATTGACCATGCCAGGATTCGTCCGCGGCGTGGTCGGCCGCCCGTTTGCTGCATACGCCATTCAAGGGCCAGTGTAGGTCAGGGCGCAGGCGGGTTCCAGAGACCTGCCGCACAATTCTCTGGCGGCGGCTGATCTATATGTCAAACGTGCCGATTACCGGTGTGTGGTCAGAGGCACGCTCGGCGCGGCGCGGCGCCGCATCGATGCAGCAGGCGCCGCAGCGCGCGGCGAGCGCACTCGAAGCCAGCAGCAGGTCAATGCGCAGGCCGTGGTTGCGGCGGAACGCGCCGGCGCGGTAATCCCACCAGCTGAAGGAATGGGGCGGCTGGTCGAACTTGCGAAACACATCGACCAGGCCGAGCGCCAGCGTCGCGCGCAGCGCCTCGCGTTCCTCCGGGCTGACATGCACCGAGCCGACCCAGGCGGCAGGGTCGTGCACATCGCGATCTTCAGGCGCGATGTTGAAATCGCCGAGCACCAGGAGCCGATCGTGTACGGCCAGCTCCTGGCGCAGCCAGGCGCGCAGCGCGCGCAGCCAGCCAAGCTTGTAGTGAAATTTGTCCGAGCCGACGCTCTGGCCGTTGGGAACGTACAGATTGATCACGCGCACGCCGCCCACGGTCGCCGCCAGCACCCGCCGCTGCGGGTCGTCGTACCCGGGCATGTCGCGCACCAAGTCGGTGAGCTCGGTACGCGCGAGAATGGCAACACCATTGTAGGTCTTCTGGCCATTGCCGACGCTGTGGTAACCGGCGGCCAGCAGTTCCGCGGCCGGAAATGCGTCGTCGGTGAGCTTGGTCTCCTGCAGCGTGACCATGTCGAGGCCGGCAGTGGCCAGCCACTCGAGCAGCTGCGGCAGGCGCACGCGGAGCGAATTGACGTTCCAGGTCGCGATGCGCACTAGGGCGGGACGATACCGTGCAGCTCGAGGAGCGGACCAATCTCGGGCTTGCGTCCACGAAACTCGACAAAGGACTCGAGTGCATCGCGGCTCCCGCCGCGCGCGAGGATGCTGTCGAGGAAGCGGCCGGCAATCGCACGATCGAAGGCGCCGTGGCCTTGAAAGGCCGCGAAGGCATCGGCAGCCAGCACTTCGGCCCACTTATAACTGTAGTAACCGGCCGCGTAGCCGCCGGCAAAGATGTGCGTAAAGCTGTGCGGATAGCGGTTCCATTGCGGAATGCGTGTGACCGCAACTTGCTCGCGCACCTCGGCCAGTAGTGGATAGAGCCGCGAGCCAAGCGCGGGATCGTATTCGGCGTGGACCCGCATGTCGAACAGCGCGAATTCCACCTGCCGGAGCGTGTGCAGGCCCGCCTGAAAACTGCGGGTCGCGATCAGCTGACGCAGTTTCGACTCTGGAATCGACTCGCCGCTGCGGACGTGGGCGCCGATGCGCGCGAGCACCCCGGGCAGCCAGGCGTAGTTTTCCATGAACTGGCTGGGCAGTTCCACGGCGTCCCAGGCCACGCCATTGATGCCGGCGATACTGGGATAGCCGACGCGCGTCAGCATGTGGTGCAGGCCGTGGCCAAACTCGTGAAACAGCGTGACTACGTCGTCGTGCGTCAGCAGTGCCGGCCGGCCGGCCTGCGGCGGCAGCGAGTTGCAGACCAGGTAGGCGACCGGCAGCGTGAGTTCGCCGCGCAGCTGCATGCGGCCGACACAGTCGTCCATCCAGGCGCCGCTGCGTTTGTCGGCGCGCGCGTAAGCGTCGAGGTAGAAACTGGCGAGCGGTGCGCCGGCTGCGGACTGCACCTCGAAGTAGCGCACGTCCGGGTGCCACACGGATACGTCGTGCCGTTCGGCCAGGCGCACGCCATAAAGCCGCTCGGCAACCTCGAACAGGCTCTCCAGCACGCGCGGCAGCGGCAGGTATTCGCGCAGCTCTTCCTGCGACACCTGGAAACGGCTCTCCTGCAGGCGCTCGGAGTAATAAGTGATGTCCCAGGCCTCGAGCGGCCGGCCGGCATGGGCCTCGAGCTCGGCCAGCTCGGTCGCCGCGCGCGCGCGCGCGGCGACCGCGAGTTGGCGCAGGAACGCGGTAACTTCCTCGACCGTGTGCGCCATGCGATCGGCCAGCGCATATTCGGCAAACGACGGAAAATCGAGCAGCCGCGCCGCTTCGTGGCGCAGCCGGAGGATATTCTCGATCACTAGGGTGTTATCGAAGCGACCTGCCGTCGGCCCGCGGTCGGAAGCACGCGTGCTCCAGGCCTCGTAGAACGCGCGACGCAGTTCGGCCGACTCGGCGTCGGTGACCACCGCCACGTAGGTGGGCTGGTCGAGGCCGAGCACCCAGCCCGCGACGCCCTGCTGCTGCGCACGCCGCGCCGCCTGTTCGACGATGCCCGCATTGAGGCCGGCGAGCTGCGCCACGTCGCTGATTGTGTGCGACCAGGCGTTGGTTGCATCGAGCACCTGCTCCTCGAACTTCGCCTGCAGTTGCGCCAGCTCGCTCATCACCGCCTTGAAGCGCGCCTTGCGCGTCGCGTCGAGCGCCACGCCCGCGAGACGGAAATCGCGCAACGCCCGCTCCAGCACCGCCAGCTGCACGGTGTCGAGCCTGGCGCCCTCGTGCTCGCGGATATGCTGGTAGGCTTGGTACAGTGGTTCGCTCTGCGACAGGTCGGTGTAATACTCTGAGAGCAGCGGCAGGCAGGCGTTATGCGCCGCCCGCAGCGCCTCGGAATTCATCACGCCGTTAAGATGACTGACGGGCGACCAGGCCCGGGCCAGCCGGTGGCGCAGCTCCTCGAGCGGCAATACCACGGTCTCGAAGGTCGGGTCCGGCAGGGCGGCGATGAGCGCCAGGCGTGCGCGGCAGCGATCGAGCAGCTCGCGGATCGCCGGTTCGATATGCTGCGGGCGAATCTGCGTGAAATTGGGCAGCGTGCTTGCGGCGAGCAGCGGGTTGGCGGGTGACATACGGCTAGACTGCCAGAGCTGAGGCGGGATGGGAATATCCACCCAAAATTTTGATATGCTGTAATTGAGTGCGAGCAATGGCAATGGACTTTGACCTGATCGTCATCGGCGGCGGCAGCGGTGGCCTCGCCTGCGCGCAGCGGGCCGCCGAGCACGGCGCGCGCGCCATGGTGATTGAATCTCACCGGCTCGGTGGCACCTGCGTCAATGTGGGCTGCGTCCCCAAGAAAGTGATGTGGCACGCCGCGCAGCTGGCCCATGCGGCCCACGACGCGCGCGACTACGGCTTCGATCTCACGCTCCAGGGGCACGATTGGGCGCAACTCAAGACGCGGCGCGACAGCTACGTAGCGCGGCTCAACGGCATCTATGCCGCCAATCTCGACAAGCGCGGCGTGACGCTGCTGCGCGCGCGGGCACAGCTTACCGCAACGCAGAGCGTGGCTGCCGGTGGGCGCGAATATCGCGCGCCGCACATCGTTATGGCCACCGGCGGAATGCCGCTGGTTCCGGCCATTCCCGGCGCCGAGCTCGGCATCACTTCGGACGGTTTCTTCGAACTGTCGGCGCGCCCCGCGGGTGTCGCCATAGTCGGCAGCGGCTACGTCGCGGTGGAGCTGGCGGGCGTGTTTTCCGCGCTTGGCTCGCATACCACGCTGGTGGCGCGCGGTGAGCGTTTGCTGCGGACCTTCGAGCCCTTTCTGGGCGAGCAGCTGGGCGAGATCATGCGCGACGAAGGCGTGGATCTCATCACCCAGGCGGTACCCTCCGCGCTGCGGCGTGATGCCGCCGGGCAGCTGCGGCTCGAACTGGCGGACGGACGGCAACTCGGGCCCTTCGACTGCGTGTTGTGGGCGATCGGCCGTCTGGCGGCGGTCGGTGACCTGGGTCTGAAACACCCGCGGATCGTGCGCGACTCCATGGGTTTCGTGCGCACCGATGCCTTTCAGGAAACCAACGTGTCGGGTGTATACGCGATCGGCGATGTCGCCGGCCGCGCGCAGCTGACGCCGGTGGCCATCGCTGCGGGGCGGCGGCTCGCCGATCGCGTGTTCGGCGGGCAGCAGGATCGGCGGCTCGACTATGACAACATTCCCAGCGT
>JAYUZI010000252.1:0-18234 GCA_043751915.1 Gammaproteobacteria bacterium
CGCCGCAAGCAGATCGTCGATGACAAGCTCGAGCTGGTTGGGCTGTCGCAATGGGCCGAGCGCTACGTCAGCGAATTATCCGGCGGCATGCAGCAGCGAGTCGGCCTGGCGCGCGCCTTCGCCACCGATGCCGATATCCTGCTGATGGACGAACCCTTCTCGGCGCTCGATCCGCTGATCCGCACGAGGCTGCAGGATGAACTGCTGGCGCTCCAGGCGCGCGTCAAGAAGACCATCCTGTTTGTCAGCCACGATCTCGACGAGGCCCTGCGGCTTGGCAACCAGATCTCGGTGCTGGAAGGCGGGCGCATCCTGCAGACTGGCAGCGTGCAGGACATCGTGCTGCGCCCGGCCCATGCCCGCGTGGCGGAGTTCGTGCAGCATATGAATCCACTGCAGGTGCTGAGCGGCGACATGATCATGCGGCATCGCGATGAGATGACGCCGACGGGCATCGGCAGCAGCCATGGCCTGCAGGTCGATATCGCCGGCCACTATGTGGTGTCGCTGGACACGTCTGGGCGCGCGGTCAGCGCCCGCCTCGACGGCCAGCCGCTTGCGCTCTGCGCCATGGCCGACGCGCAAGCCCACCCAGAAATGCCCGGGATCCGCATTGCGCCAGCCGCTGTAGCGCTGCAGCAGATCATCGAACTGTGCTCCAGCAGCGGTCATCCGGTGCTCCTGCAGCAGGACGGCCAGTTGTGCGGCGCCTGTGGCGAGACGGAGATCCTGCGTGCCCTGGCCGGATCGCTCGGCGCCAGCGTGGTCTGCGGCGACGGAGGGTCGAGCGCGGCCTAGAGATGCCGCGCCTGCACAAGTCAGTGCCGCAATCGGATCAGACCGGAGCGCCAGCGGCTACCATACTGATGACCGTTTCGCGCCGGAGTGGAGCCTATGGACGAACAACCTGCCGGGGCCACCAAGGGCCGCCGTCCCAGCGGTCGCGATGCCAAGCGCGCCGCGCGCACCGCCCGCGCCCATAATTTTGTCCCGTACATCACTCGCAAGATCCCCTATTACGAAGTGGTGGGGAACGATGGGCTGGAGTTGCTGGAGTACAACGCCGACACGATCCTCGAGGAAATCGGCATTGATTTTCGCGACGACCCGGAGGCGTTGTCATTGTTCAAGGCCGCCGGCGCCGACGTCCAGGATGAGCGCGTGCACTTCCCGCGCAGCATGTGCCGCAAGCTCGTGCAGGCGACCGCACCCCGGGAATTCACCCAGTACGCGCGCAATCCGGCGCACAACGTCGTCATCGGCGGCGGCAATACGGTATTCGCGCCGGCCTACGGGTCGCCTTTTATCCGCAGCCTCGATGAAGGCCGTCGCTACGCGCGCATCGAGGACTTCCGCAATTTTGTCAAGCTGGCGTATATGTCCACCGCGTTGCATCACTCCGGCGGCACGATCTGCGAACCGGTCGACCTGCCGGTCAACAAGCGGCACTTCGACATGGTTTACAGCCACATGAAGTACAGCGACAAGCCGTTCATGGGCTCGGTCACTGCTCCGGAACGAGCGCGTGACACGATCGAGATGGCGAAGATCCTGTTCGGCGCCGATGCCACGGATCCGGCCACCGGCCGCATGCGCACCGTCACCATCAGCCTGATCAACGCCAACTCACCGCTGACCTTCGATGCCACCATGCTGGGCGCACTCAAGGAATACGCGCGCGCCAATCAGGCGACCATCGTCACGCCATTCATACTCGCTGGCGCCATGTCGCCGGTAACGGTCGCAGGCACCGTGGCCCAAACGCTCGCGGAAGCACTCGCGGGCATGACGCTCACGCAACTCGTCAACCCGGGCGCACCGGTGGTGCTAGGCAGCTTTGCCTCGTCGCTGTCGATGCAGTCGGGCGCGCCGACCTTCGGCACCCCCGAACCGGCGCTGGTGCTGTATACGATGGCCGCGCTCGCGCGCCGCCTCGGTGTACCGTTCCGCTCAGGCGGTGGCCTGTGCGGTTCGAAGATTGCCGACGCGCAGGCCGCATTCGAGTCTGCCCAGACGCTCCTGCCCACCTGCCTGGCCGGCGTTAATTTCGTGCTGCACACCGCCGGCTGGCTCGAGGGCGGCCTGGCGATGGGCTACGAGAAATTTGTCATGGACGCGGACCAGGCCGGCATGATGCACACGCTGCTGGCGGGCGTCGATCTGTCGGAAAACGGCCAGGCGCTCGATGCGGTGCGCGAAGTGGGCCCCGGCAAGCACTTCCTGGGCTGCGCGCACACGCAGGCCAATTTTGAGACCGCGTTCTACCGCTCCCCGCTCGCGGACAACAACAGTTACGAGCAGTGGGAGGCCGAGGGCGCCAGCGACATGAACAAGCGCGCCAACGCGCTATGGAAGAAACAGTTGGCTGAGTACGAGGCGCCGCCGATTGACCCGGGCATCGACGAGGCGCTGATCGACTACATGACGAGGCGCAAGGCCTCGTTCCCGGATTCCAATATCTAGAGCGCCGGCGCCTGACAACACAACCGAATCCGGTGGCAATGACGCTGCGCGGCCCATCTATAATGCAGTCCGGCCTGGGAAAGCGCTGAATGGCACAGGAGGCTGAGGGATGCGGATTGCGTCTGCCATCATAGACGACCTGAGCCGTGAGCCACCGCAGGCTGCGATCGGCAGCAGCTGGCAGCTCTACACCGATTAGGTCATGGGTGGCGTCTCCAAAGGAACGATGGCCCGTGACGCAATCGCGGGCCGACCCGCTATCCGGATGCGGGGTGAAGTCAGGCTTGAGAACAGCGGCGGCTTTGTTCAGATCGGTCTCGATCTCTCCCCTGATGGTCAGGCTGTCGATGCCAGCGCCTGGAGCGGCATCGAACTCGACGTCTTCGGCAATGGCGAGGAGTATGGCGTTCATCTGCGGACAGACGCCCTGACGAGGCCGTGGCAATCTTATCGCCTACTTTTTAGGTCCAGCGCAGAGTGGCGGACGGTTTGGCTACCGTTCGACGACTTTCTTGCCCATCGCACTGATATTCTGCTCGACACTCATCGCTTGCGGCGCATTGGCGTGGTTGCCATAGGCCGCGCCTTCTCGGCCGATCTCGCTCTCGGTGGGTTGCGGTTCATGACTACGCCGCGATTGGGAAAGGGGCCGTCTTCATGAAGGTGATCCCCGATCATACCCATCCGGGACAAGAAAGCGTCTGGTCGTATCCGCGGCCAGCGGTGGCTGAACCAAGCCAACGCCGCCTTCAAGTCATGCATCGCAATCTGATTATCGCCGACACGCGCAAAGGCATACGCACGCTGGAAACCAGCCATCCGCCCAGCTATTACTTCCCTCCCAATAACATCGCCCCGTTCGTCCTGCAGCCATCGCGCCGTCGCTCTTTGTGCGAATGGAAAGGCGAAGCGCGCTACTTCGATGTCCTCGTGCACACCGAGACGCTACGCGATGCGGCCTGGAGTTATCCCGATCCGAATCCGGCTTTCAGATCCTTGCGCGATCACGTCGCCTTTTACGCGGGGCCTTTTGACAGTTGCTTCGTCGATGAAGAGCCCGTAACGCCGCAACCCGGAAGCTTTTATGGTGGGTGGATCACCTCTCACGTCGCCGGTCCCTTCAAGGGAGCACCGGGCAGCGGCTCCTGGTGACAGGCGAGCAAATATTGAGTATGAGCTACGTATGCCTGGCTTGATCCATAGCGGACAGGTCTTGGGCACGAGGACTTACTCAACGTCTGTTCGGCTTCGCGCAGCGCAGCGGCCGCAGCACGATAGACGACCTGGGCCAGTCGGGCGATTGGCGCACCCTATCCTCGATGTTGTAGTAATCGGATTTGTCGGCCGTAAAGATGTGCTCGGCGATCCGCAGTCCCGTGGGCACCTCGAGCGTGCCGGCCATGATGCTGATTACTTGCGTCCCCGGCGCGGTTTCCCGCCAGAAAAGATTCCCGCCGCAGCGCGAGCAAAATCCCCGTTCCGCCGCTTCTGAAGAGCGATACCAGCGCAGCGTTGCCGACTCGAGCAGCTGCAGGTCGGTGGCTGAGGCCTGTGTCGCCGCCACGAAGTGGCCGCTGGTTTTGCGGCACTGGGAACAGTGGCAGGCAATGACGTCGCGCACCGGGCCGTGGACTTCATAGCGCACGCCCCCGCAAAGACAACTGCCGCGTGTCCCGGCTTGGGCGCTCACGGGCGCGGCGCGGGCGGCGGGCGGCGGCCCCTCGGTCGGGTGTTGTCGCCCTGCTCCGCGGCGATCGGCGCGGGAATCGCCACCACTTCGCGCAGTTTGGTGAATGCCGCGGTCTTGTGCGGAATCGCCATCGCTTCGACGAAGTGCTGCTGGAAGCGTGGCTCGATCGCGGTCTCGATCTTCTCCACGCGCCGCACCAGGTTCTCGATTTCCGTGCGCGCATGATCGTCGAGCAGCGCGATGCGCGCGCCGGCTCCGGCGGCGTTGCCGGCCGAGGTGACGTGCGCGAGGTCGCAATCGGGGATCATGCCGAGCACCATGGCGTACTTGACGTCGATGTGCGCGCCGAAGGCACCAGCCAGGCGGATCCGGTCCACCTGTTCGACGCCCAAGTGTTCCATCAGCAGCTTGATGCCGGCGTACAGCGCGGCCTTGGCCAGCTGGATCGCGCGCACGTCATTCTGCGAGATCTGGATCGCGGTCGCGCCCCGATGCAGCACGTAGGAGAAGGTGCGGCCGCTGGCGATGATCCGATCGCTCCTGGCCGCGAGCGAGCCGACCACCACGCCATCCTGGCTGATGATGCCCGCGAGATACATCTCGGCCACGACTTCGATGATGCCCGAGCCGCAGATGCCGGTGATGCCCGTGCGCGCACTGGCTTCCTCGAAACCCGTTTCGTTGGACCAGAGGTCGGAGCCGATGATCTTGAAGTGCGGCTCAAGCGTCATCGGGTCGATACGCACGCGCTCGATTGCCCCGGGCGCGGCGCGCTGCCCGCCGCTAATCTGTGCGCCCTCGAAAGCCGGACCAGTCGGACTGGAGCAAGCCAGCAGTCGTTGGCTGTTGCCCAGCACGATTTCGGCGTTGGTGCCAACGTCGACCAGCAGCGTGAGCTCGGAGCGCAGATCCGGCCGTTCGGCCAAAATCACGCCTGCTGTATCGGCACCCACATGCCCGGCAATGCACGGCAGCACGTAAATGCGCGCGTTGGGGTGCATCTTCAGGTCGAGCTGCGAGGCCTTGACCGTCACCGACCCGTCCGTGCACAGCGCAAACGGCGCCCCGCCGAGCTCGACCGGATCGATCCCCAACAACAGGTGATGCATGATCGGGTTGCCGACGATCGCGGCCTCGAGAATTTCCTCGCCGGAGACTTCCGCTTCCTTCGCCACCTGCGCAATGAGTTCGTTCAGGGCTACGCGCACGGCGGCGGTCATCAGCTGCGCGCCTCCGGGATTCATCATGGAATAGGACACGCGGCTCATCAGGTCTTCGCCGAAGCGGATCTGCGGGTTCATGGCGCCGCTGGTCGCCAGTACGTTACCGGTAAGCAGGTCACACAGATGCATGGCAATGGTCGTGGAGCCGATGTCCACGGCGAGCCCATAGGCCCGTTCATGCAGGCCTGGCCAGATGGCGATGATGCTCTTGCGGTCATGCACCGCCACGGTGACGGCCCACTTGCCCTGTCGGAGCCGCGGCTGGAGCGTCTGCAAGAGCGAAAGGTCACACTCCAGATCCTTGAGTTGCCACTCGCGCTCCAGCGCGATACACAGCCGCTGCAGGTCGCTGGCGGGGTTGTGCATGTCCGGTTCGACCACTTCGACGTAGTGCAGGCTCACAACCGGATTGAGCGTGATCTCGCGCTCATCAGCGGCCTTGCGGATCACCTGCCGGTGCACCTGGCTGCTCGCCGGCACGTCGATCACGACATCGCCCTGGATGGTAGCCTGGCACGACAGGCGCCGGTCGGCAACCAGGGTGCGACGCTTCCCGTAGTTGGTCTCGGTGACGCTCACCGGGGATAGATGATCGCTCTGTGATTTTACGCCATGCTTGGAGAAATCCCCTTCCATGACCGTGACCTGGCAGCGCCCGCACATGGCGCGGCCACCACACACGGAATCGACATCCACGCCAAGTGAGCGCGCCGCCGAGAGCACGGGCGTACCCAGCGGGAACCGCCCGCGGCGGCCCGAGGGCGTGAACACAATCAGTGCGTCGGCGCTGGACATACTGGTGCAGACGGCTGCGGTGGGGGCGGTGCGTTAGACGCGGCGGCGGTGGCCGCCCTCGCGCCGGCCGCGTCCCGCCCCGTCAGGTCCAGCGGCGGCCGCTGCGGCAGCCGTGGGCACTTCCCGGTACTTGCGGATCCAGCGCGCGCAGTTTGGATCGTTCCCCATCATCACGTCGGCCCCAAGACAAGCCTGCATGATCTCGGCGTGCAGCGGATTGGTGATCGCGGAGGTCAGCCCCGCACCGATCGCCATGGTAAGGAATGCGGCGTTGAAGCCATTGCGGTTCGGCAGGCCGAAGCTGACGTTCGAGGCGCCGCAGGTCGAGTTGACCTTCAGTTCGGTGCGCAGGCGCTGCAGGAGATGCATGACCTGGCGCCCTGCCGAATTGATGGCGCCGATCGGCATCACCAGCGGATCGACGATGACGTCGCAGGCCGGAATACCGTAGTCGGCCGCCCGCTCGACGATCTTCTTCGCGATCGAGAAGCGCACGTCCGGATCCTCGGAAATGCCGGTCTCGTCGTTGGAGATCGCCACCACCGCCGCGCCATACTTCTTTACCAGCGGCAAAACCGCTTCCAGGCGCTCTTCTTCGCCCGTCACGGAATTGACCAGCGCCTTGCCCTTGTAAACCGCGAGCCCGGCTTCCAGCGCTGCCACGATCGAGGAGTCGATCGACAGTGGCACGTCGGTGATGCTCTGCACCAGCTGGATCGCGCGCGCGAGGATTGCGGGCTCATCGGCCAGCGGAATGCCCGCGTTCACGTCGAGCATCTGCGCGCCGGCCTCGACTTGCGCGCGTGCGTCGGCCTCGACGCGGCTGAAATTGCCCACCGCCATCTCGGCAGCCAGGATCTTGCGGCCCGTGGGATTGATGCGCTCGCCGATCATTACGAAGGGATGATCGAAGCCGATGATCACCTCGCGGCTGGCCGAACTAATCACCGTTTCAGTCATGGAGCGAACCTCGTTGCAAAAGTTTCAGGAGCTGGATTGTCACGCCCTGGGTACCAGGGCTCGCGATCGCCGAGCACGCCCGAGCGTTCGACGATCTCACGAACTGATTGTTCCTGACGATAGGCCATGATGTGCACGCCGCTGACGCCGCGGATCTCGCGCAGTTCCTGGATGAGCTCCACGCACAGTGTCCGTCCTTCCTGCGCGGCATTGGGGCCCGCGCCCGTGAGGCGCTTGATGACGGCGTCCGGGATATGGAGCCCGGGCACGTTCTTGCGCATCCACTCGGCGGTCGAGGCCGCGCGCAGCGGCCCCACGCCCACCAGTATGAACACCTTGTCCAGGAGCCCGAGGTCCTCGATGCGGCGCATGAACTCGCGCAGCAACGGCACGTCGTAGCAATACTGCGTCTGGATGAATTGCGCACCCGCCGCCACCTTCTTCGCAACGCGTTGGGCGCGAAACTCCACGGGCGCCGCAAACGGGTTGGCGGCCGCGCCCAGGAACACCCGCGGCGCAAAGCTGATCTTTCGGCCGCTGAGGAAGCGGTGTTCGTCGCGGAGCGTGCGCGCGGTCTCCAGCAGTGTGACCGCGTCCAGATCGAACACCGGCTTCGCCTGCGGGTGGTCGCCGGCCTGCACGCCATCGCCGCTCAGGCACAGTACGTTGCACACGCCCATCGCGGCGCCGCCCAGGATATCGCCCTGGATCGCAATGCGATTGCGGTCGCGGCAGGAAATCTGCATGACCGGCGCATAACCGACACGGGTCAGCAGTGCGCAGACCGCCAGGCTCCCCATATGGCAGTTGGCGCCGCTCCCGTCCGTGGCATTGATGGCGTCCACACAACCGTCAAAGATGCGCGCCCGGTCGTAGACTTCCTGGGGGTCGGCGGAATCGGGCGGCGCCAGTTCTGTCGTCACCGCAAACTCGCCGGCGCGCAGCACGCGCTCGAGCCGCCCAGGCGAGGTGTAGCCGGGCAGGATCGGCAGCGGGTAGCCCGGGACCGGTTCGTCGTCGAACTTCATGGCCGCGGCGCCGTTTTTTCCTGGACCACGCGCAGCCAGGAAGAGCGGCCCTGGAGCCGCCGGTCGACCGCGTGCTGCACGCTGGCGAGCGCTTTGGCACCGCCGGGAATCTTCTGAGCACCGACGTAAGCCTCGACCCAGACGCAGCGCATGTCGGGCTTTACTTCGCAGTGGCCATTATCGCGCACGCCACCACAGGGCCCATTGCGCAATTGCTTGGGGCAATTCATCGGGCAGGACATGCCGGTCGAACTGAGGATGCACTGGCCGCACATCTTGCAGTCGAAGAGCGCTCCCTTGAAGACGCGTTCAACCACGGCCATGGGGCGATCCACACGTTCATAGCCGATGGCGCGCCACAAGGGATTGGCGGCCACCAGGAGCGACTCCAGCCCGCGATAGAAGGCATTGAGGCCCCGTGCGTGACGCACGGACCAGCGCCGCAGCACGTACATCAGGATTGTTCCCCAGCGGCAGCCGCTCTGCCGGGCTCGAGCCCGTGAGCGCGGATCAGGCGTTCCAGGTCCTCGTCGCTATAGCGACTCTCGAGCCGATCGGCTTCGGCCTTCGCCTCGGCGGCAAGATCACCCGACACCGGACGCGGGTCGCTCCGTTTCCAGTCGGCCAGGTACGCCTCCGAACTTCCCTTGCCCGCGCGCATGGCGGCCCGGTCCACGGCTTCCTGGAAACGGTGCGTCAACTGCACCTTGGCGGTTTCGCGGCCCTGTTTGACGATGACCTGGGCCGGGATGTCGCGCCAGGAGATGATGATCAACGAGGCCATGCGGCCCACTCGATGCGTTGATCGGCCGGTCGCGCCGCCACCTGCTTGAGGCTCGTCTCCAGCTCGCCGTACCCGGTCAGGTGCACGGCAAACTCCAGCCCCAGGCGCTGCGCAATGACGGCGGCCTGCGCAACATCGCTCTGGGCTTCATCCTGCACCAGGTAGACCACCCGCCGGTAATTGCGAAAATACTCCGCGATCAATTCCGGATGCCGATCAATTCCCAGGGTCTGCACCACCAGGCGTTCAAAGTGGCGCACCAGAAAATCGGTCAGGTAAAAGGTGCCCAGCTCCTGCTCGGCAAGCTCGCTGAAGCGCTGTGCCGTGGCAAAGAATTCATAGCAATGCGCACCCGGCAGACGTTCGACACCTTCCGCCTGCAGCACCGCATCGAGGCGGCCGCCGGTGCCGCAATCACCATAGGCGACGAAAATTGTCCGGTAACGATCGCGCGCCGCGTGAATGACCTCGCGCACGCGCGCCGGGATCTGCTGCGGATCGTTGTGCAGTTCGGGCGGCAGGCAGTGGATGTCCATGGCGTCCCAAGCATTGATGCGGCGCAAAGCCGCAATCTCATGCGCCAGGGCCCCGCAGGCGATGACCAGCGCGCCAGAGCGCAGAGCGTCCACGTAGCGGGCTCCTTGGGTCTAGTGCGCCCGTGCGGCGTTGCGGCGCGCCAGCAGCAGCGACTTGGCGGTCTCGACGGCGATGGCCGCATCGCGGCAATAGGCATCGGCGCCGACCGCCTTGCCGAATTCCTCGTTGAGCGGCGCGCCGCCGACCAGCACGATAAAATCGTTGCGAATGCCCTTCTCTTTCATGGTGTCGATGACCACTTTCATGTAGGGCATGGTGGTCGTCAGGAGCGCCGACATGCCCAGGATATCAGGCTTGTGTTCTTCCAGTGCCGCCAGGAATTTTTCGACGCCGTTGTTGATGCCGAGGTTGATGACTTCAAAGCCCGCGCCCTCGAGCATCATCGACACAAGGTTCTTGCCGATGTCGTGGATGTCGCCCTTGACGGTGCCGATGACCACTTTGCCGATCGGCTCCACGCCGGTTTCGGCCAGGAGCGGGCGCAGGATCTCCATGCCGCCCTTCATCGCGTTGGCCGCCAGCAGCACTTCAGGCACGAACAGGATGCCGTCGCGGAAATCGATACCGACGATGCGCATCCCCTCGACCAGTGCATCGTTGAGCACCTTCTCAGGGCTCCAACCGCGCTTGAGGTAAATATGTGTGGCCTGTTCGACTTCGACCTTCAGGCCGTTGTACAGATCGTCGTGAACCTGCTCGGCAAGTTCCTCGTCGTTCAAGGAGTTAAGGTCGAACTCGCCTTCCCCTGCATCGCTCATAATCAGTCTCCCGCAAGCTGTGCAAATGGTATGTGGAGGGTGCCCCGAGGACTAGTCGCTTAGCGACCGGCGCGTGTCTGCAGGCGACACGCCTGCCCGTCCCGCGGTGTGCGTATGGCGAATCTGCCGCTCGGCGCTGGGCGGACACCCGAAATGACGCCGGTAGCACTTCGAGAAATGCGGCGGCGACTGGAAGCCACACGCGGTCGTGATATCCATGATCGGCATCGCCGTCTGCAACAAGAGTTCCCGCGCGCGCCGCAGGCGCATCTGCAGGTAGTACTTTTTTGGAACGCAGTCGAGATGCCGCTTGAACAGCCGCTCGATCTGCCGGCGCGACAGGCCGGTCGCGCGCGCGATCGCATCGAGCGCCATGGGCTTCTCGATGTGTTCTTCCATCAGCTGCGCCACCTTGATCAACCCCTCGTGGCTGGCCCCCAGCTGCGCCCGCAGCGGCACGAACTGTTGGTCCCGATCGTTCCGCGCACGATCGACGATGAACTGTTCGGCGATCAGCTGCGCCACGCGGTTGCCCAGCTTTCCCTTGACGAGGTGCAGCATCAGATCGAGCGGCGCGATGCCGCCCGAAGCGGTGTAACGATCCCTATCGATCGTGAACACCTGATTGCTGAGCATGACGCGCGGAAACTCTTCGCGCAGCGCGGAAAGATTTTCCCAATGGATGGTCGCGCGGTAGGTGTCGAGTAGCCCGGCCCGCGCGAGCGCGTAACCGCCGGTGCACAGGGCACCGATGCCCACGCGCCGGTCGGCAAAGCGGCGGAGCGCGCGCAGGAGCGGTGGCGTGACGCCATCGCGTACGTTGATACCACCGCAGACGAACAGGATTTCAACCCGGCCGAGGCTGTCCAGCGACTTGGTGGGCGACAGCGATTGCCCATTGCTCGACTCCACGGGCGCGCCAGCGAGGCTGACGATCGACCATTCGTAGGCCTGCTGCCCGCTGATGCTGTTGGCCATGCGCAGTGGTTCAACCGCGTTCGCGAGCGCGATCATCGAGTACTGCGGCAGCGTGAGGAACGCGAAATGGCTCTTGCGAAGGATCGGCGCGGATTCCACGAGTTCCACCGGCGATTGGGACGCCTCGGCCTGTCGGATTACGACGGTATTCTTGTCCAAAAGCGACTAGGAAGCAATCCGTGCGTGGAGTTCAGTCTCTCGAGCATTTATCCTATGTTAATCAGGCTATTAGGAGTTTTTCCTGACATCCCCTTTGAATGCAGCCGGTGGCTTGTGAGCCGTCCCCCGACGTGATGCGAGTCCGCAACGCCGAGGCCCCGCATCACGATCGCAAGGCTCGCAATGTCTGCCTATTGGCTGCGACCAGTTTCCTTCCGGCCGCGCTGGACGCGACAGGACCAGCGTGAACGCTCATTATTCGCGGTACCAAGCACGTCCGCGATTTTGTGATTCTCCATCGCGGTAGTATTGGCAACTTACGCTCCAAAGGAGCAACACGGGATGCCCAGCAAGATTCCGGAAGGCGAGACGCGCGGCTGGATCGTGCCGATCGGCGGCGCCGAGAACAAGGAAAACGACCGCCATATCCTCGAGCGCTTCGTGCGTGTCGCCGGCGGCAGCGACGCCAACATCGTCATCATCCCCACCGCGAGCCGCATGCACGAGACCGGGCCACGCTACGAGAAGCTGTTCGCCGAGCTCGGTGCGGCGGAAGTGGCGACGATGGATTTCGACACCAGGCGCGATTGCCAGGAGCCCGGGCGCCTCAGCCGCCTGGAGGAAGCCACCGGCATCTTCTTCACCGGCGGCAACCAGCTGCGGCTCACGACGCTGCTCGGCGGCACGCCGGTTGCGAAGCTGATCCGCGTGCGCAATGCCCACGGCGTCGCGGTCGGCGGCACCAGCGCCGGCGCAAGCATCCTGAGCGAGCACATGATTGCCTTTGGCGACGAAGGGTCGGCCGTGATCTCCGGGAGCGTGCGGCTCGCGCCCGGCCTCGGGCTCACCAACCGTTTCATCATTGATCAACACTTCCGCCAGCGCGACCGCCTCGGGCGCCTGATCACCGCGCTGGCCTACAATCCGTTTGCTATCGGCATCGGGCTCGATGAAGACACCGCCGCCTTTATCGGTCCGGACGAGACGCTCGAGGTCGAGGGGAGCGGTGGCGTGACGGTCGTGGACGGCTCCGAAGTCAGCTATTCCTCGATCAGTGAAGTCGCCGAAAGTCAGCCGGTCTGCATACTGGGTCTGCGCTTGCACATACTGACGGCGGGCGCGACCTTCAACCTGCTCACGCGTCTGGCGGCCGCGGCTGAGCTGGCCCAGGTCAAGGAATAGCGGACAGCCATGCGCATCCTCGATCGTTCCATCTACGTCGGCCCCTCGCTGTACGCGCACTTCCCGGTCATCCGCATTGATCTCGATCTCGGCGAGCTCGAAGCCTGGCCCACGGGGCGCCTGGGCGAGGGCTACGTCAATGCGCTGGCCGAGGCGCTCCCGGGCCTGGCCGAACACGGCTGTTCGTACAACGAGCCCGGCGGATTCTTCCGTCGCATGCGCGAAGACGGGGGCACCTGGCTGGGGCACGTACTTGAGCACGTGGCAATCGAACTGCAGAACATGGCAGGAGAGGCAGTCACCTTTGGCAAGACGCGCAGCGCCGGACCACCCGGTTTCTACACCGTGGTCTACGAGTACGAGCAGCGCGACGAGGGCATTGCCGCCGGTGAACTGGGCTTGCGGCTTCTGTGCTCGCTGCTGCCCGAGGCGATCCGCCCGGCCGACTCCGTGCCCGAGGACTGGAGCTGGCCCGTCGCGCGCGACGAGTTCATCCGCTTTGCGCAGCGGCGCGCGCTGGGGCCATCGACCGCCTCGCTGGTGCGCGCCGCAAAGAATCGCGGCATCCCCTGGCTGCGATTGAACGACCAATCGCTGGTACAGCTCGGTCACGGCAAGTACCAGCAGCGCATCCAGGCCACGATCACCAGCCGTACGCCGCACATTGCGGTCGAGCTCGCCAGCGACAAGGAAGAGACCAACAAGATCCTCGCCACGCTGGGTCTGCCGGTGCCAAAGCAGGAGCTGGTGCAGAGCGAGGCGCAAGCCGTGCGTGCGGCGCAGCGCATCGGTTTTCCGGTGGTGACCAAGCCCTACAACGGCAATCACGGACGCGGCATCTCGATCCGCCTCACCACCGACGCGGAAGTCGCGCAGGGATTCCTGGTCGCGCGCGAGCATGCGCGTTCGGTGATCGTCGAGACCTTCCTCGAGGGCGATGATCACCGATTGCTGGTGGTGAACGGCGAGCTGGTCGCGGCCACGCGCCGCACGCCGGGGCACGTCGAAGGTGACGGCACGCACACCATCACGCAGCTCATCGAAATCGTGAACCAGGATCCGCGCCGCGGTGTCGGTCACGAAAAGGTGCTGACACGACTCGAGCTCGACGCCCAGGCCCAGAAGATGCTCGGGCTCGCGGGTCTCACGGCCGCTTCCGTGCCGGCGGTCGGCCAGTGCGTATTCCTGCGTTCAACGGCCAATCTGTCCACGGGCGGCACGGCGACCGACGTCACCGACGTCATCCACCCCGACAATCGCGAGATGGCCGAGCGCGCGGTGCGTGCCATCGGCCTGGACGTGGGCGGTGTTGATTTCCTGTCGAAAAACATCACCGAGAGTTACCGCGCGATCGGCGGCGGCATCTGCGAAGTGAACGCCGCTCCCGGCTTCCGCATGCACGTGGCGCCGAGCGAGGGTACGCCTCGCGATGTGGCCACCCCGGTGATCGACATGCTGTTCCCCCCGGGCGCGGCCTCGCGCGTGCCGATTGCGGCCATCACCGGCACCAACGGCAAGACCACGACGGCGCGCATGCTCGCGCACATCACCAGGATGGGTGGCTTTACGCCGGGATTGACCACCACGGATGGCGTCTACATCAACGGCCAGCGCACCGTGTCCGGCGATATGACCGGTCCGATTTCCGCGCGCATGGTGCTGGCCGACCCGCAAATCGACATGGCGGTACTCGAGACCGCGCGCGGCGGCCTGCTGCGCGCCGGCATGGGCGTGAACGAAGTCAACGTCGGCGCGGTGCTCAACGTGCAGGCCGACCACCTCGGTCTCAAAGGCATCGACACGCTCGAGCAACTCGCCGAGGTCAAGCGCGTGGTGGTCGAAGTCGCCACCGACTGTGCGGTGCTCAACGCCGACGATCCGCTGGTGCTGAAGATGGCGGGTCACAGCGAGGCCAAGAGCATCTGCTACGTGACCATCAACCCGCACCACACGCTGGTGCGCGAACATATCCGCGCCGGCGGCCGGGCCTGCGCGCTCGAGGAAGGCGTCAACGGCCAGATGATCGCGCTGTACGACAAGGGCGGACAGATCCCGCTTCTATGGACACACCTGATACCGGCGACACTCGAAGGTCGCGCCACGCACAATGTGCAGAACGCCATGTTCGCCGCGGCAATGGCCTTCTCGCTCGGCATCAAGCTCGACGCCATCCGCCAGGGTCTGCGCACCTTCGACTCGACCTTCTTCCAGGCGCCTGGACGCATGAACGTGTTCAATGAACACCCGTTCAAGGTGCTGTTCGACTACGGCCACAATGCCCACGCGGTGGCGGCGATGGCCGATCTCGCCGGCCGCCTCGACGTGACTGGCCGGCGCATCGTGGTGCTGGCCGGTCCCGGCGACCGGCGCGACGAAGACCTGGTGGCGATCGCCCGGGCAGTCGCCGGGCGTTTCGATCACTATATCTGTCGCCGTGACGATAACCTGCGGGAGCGCGCGCCGGACGAAGTGCCGCGCCTCATGGCGAAGACGCTGCGGGCCGCGGGCGTTGCCGAGCAGGCGATCTCGGTCATCGCCGATGAGCAGGAGGCGATCGACGCGGCGCTGCGCATGGGCACGCCGGGCGACCTGCTGCTGGTCTTTGCCGACGCGCTGGTGCGCTCCTGGAAGCAGATTACGAAGTTCAAACCTGCGGGCTCGGCCCCGGCCCGCCCGGCGACCCCGTTCGCGCCACCGATGGGTGCAGAGGTCGCGGCAGCACCGATGCCGACTCCGGCCAGGAGCGGCGAAGCCAGCGCTCCGGACTTCAGCCTCGAAGGGCTGATTCGCGACGAGCGCGGCGTGCGCCTCGCTCCTGAAATCGAAGACTAGACCGCGACCGTGCTGCCGTTCGATGATTCACGGCGGCTCACCGGCGCAAATTTGTTCTTTGCCTCCCCTGGTGCAGTGCTTGAAATCGCCGGCGCGCGGGTCGACGAGCCGCTGCTCGCGGGCTGGCGCGGGCGCGTCGGACGCGCCCGCGCCAGCCTGGGGTGGCCCGAATCCGGCCTCCTGGCGCGCGTGCACAAGGGCGGCGCTTCGCTGGCGCTGGCGGCGCCGTTCGACCTGCTGTTCCTGGCCACCGAAATCAACGAATGGGCGCTGTGCGCCACGCTCCAGGAGCGCGAGCCCGCGCGCTGGAGCGGTCTGGCTGAAGCCATGCATGAGGCGGCGCTCGCCGACGCGGCGACTCCGGAGACCGTGTTGCCCCCGGTGCTGGAAGAATCCGCCGCCATGGCGCGATTCGCGCAGCTGTCGGAACGCGAAGTCCGGCCGGCCCAGCGCGCGCTCATCGCTGCGGCCGTCGCGCGCTCGCTCCCGCACCTGCTGGATGAACGCGAGCTGACACTTGGCGCGGGTACCGGCGGGCGCAGTTTTCCGATCGACGCCCTGCCGGAGTCGAGCGCGGTGCCCTGGAGCACGCTGCACGATATCCCCACGGCGCTGGTCACCGGTTCCAATGGCAAGACGACGACCGTCCGGCTCCTGGCCGCCTGCGCCCGCGCCCACGGCTGGCGGGCCGGACTGAACTGCACCGATGGCGTGTACCTCGACGGCGAGGTGCTGGCGAGCGGGGACTACTCCGGTCCGGCGGGCACGCGACAGGTGATGCGCGAGCCGCGCACCGAAGCGGCGATCCTCGAGACGGCGCGCGGCGGCATCCTGCGGCGGGGAATAGCCGTGTCGCAAGCGCACGTGGCAGTCGTCACCAACATCAGCAGCGATCATTTCGGGGAATACGGCATTTACGACCTCGCGGCGCTCGCGGACGTGAAGCTGGCCGTCGCCGCGGTCGTGAGCAGCGACGGACTGCTGGTGCTGAACGCCGACGACGAGCTGTTGCTCGCCAAGGCCGATGGGCTGGCACGGCGCTTCGGCTGCTGTCCGCCGCTCGGCTGGTTCGCGCTGGACGCGGACCTGCCCGCCCTGCGCGGGTACCGCGCCCAGGGAGCGCCGACCTGTGGCGTGCGCGCCGGACGATTGATCCTGGATCACGGCAGCGCCGAACACGATATTGGCCCCATCGCCGCAATGCCGCTGGCCATCGGCGGGATCGCGGCCTACAACGTCGCCAACCTCGCAGCCGCCGCGCTGGCAGCGGCAGCGCTCGGCATTCCGCCGGCAACCATTGCCGCGGCCTGCGCGCACTTCGGCGCCAGGCTCGAGGACAATCCCGGCCGCATGATGCGCTTTAATCTGGACGGGACGCAGGTGCTGCTGGATTACGCACACAACCCCGAGAGCCTGCGCGGCTTCCTGAGCGTTGCCTCGGGGCTGCGCGGCGCGAGCGGCCGGCTCGCCGTGCTGCTCGGCCATGCGGGCAATCGGCGCGATGTGGACATGGAGGAGGTCGCGCGCGTGGTCGCAGGCTTCGGCCCCGGCCTCGTGGTGGTGAAGGAGATCGCGACTCACCTGCGCGGGCGCGCACTTGGCGACGTGCCGCGCCTCATCCACGCCGCCCTGTTGGCCGCCGGGCTGAGCGAATCTGCGATTACGATGCGCGACAGCGAGCTTGAGGCGGCGCGCTGCGCGCTCGACTGGGCGCACCCGGGCGACGTGGTCGGATTGCTGGTCCACTCGGCGACCGGACGCGCCGCGGTACTGGAAATGCTGGCGAGCCGGCACGCGGGCAGCGCGAGCTGATTCGCCGCACCCACGCTTAACTCGCGGGTCGCTCCCCGCGCAGCAGTTGCGCCAACCCGGTTTCATCGAGCACCGGCACGCCCAGTTCCCGGGCGCGTGCCAGCTTGGAACCCGCTTCTACGCCGGCCACCACGTAGCTCGTGCGCTTCGACACTGAACCGCTGACCTTGGCGCCGTGCGCCTGCAAGGCCTCGCCCGCCGCCTCGCGCGTCATCGACGCAAGCGTGCCGGTCAGCACCACGGTGACTCCCACCAGCGTGCCCTTGGCGCGCACCGTGGGCGCGCCTTCGGACCAGTTGAGGCCCGCGGCGATCAGCCGATCGACGATCGCGCGATTGGCTGGCGCCGCGAAGAACGCGTGCAGGTGCGCAGCGATCACCGGACCGACGTCCGGCACCTCGAGTATCTGTTCAAGGTTCGCCACCCGAAGCGCGGCGAGCGTGCCAAAGTGCGCCGCCAGCGCCGCGGCAGTGGCTTCACCGACATCGCGGATGCCCAGTGCGTGCAGGAACCGCGGCAGCGTGGTCCGTTTTCTGCGTTCGAGCGCGGCCAGCACGTTCGCCGCGGATTTCTCCCCCATGCGCTCGAGTGCGGACAGTTCGTCCAGGCGCAGCGTGTAAAGGTCGACCGGTGTTGCAACCATGGCGCGATCGACCAGCTGTTCGATCAGCTTGTCTCCCAGGCCTTCGATGTCGAGCGCCCGGCGGCTCGCAAAGTGGCGCAACGCCTCCTTGCGCTGCGCGGCACAGCTGAATCCGCCTGTGCAGCGCGCCGCGGCCTCACCCTCGGCCTGCAGCACCGGCGAGTCGCACACCGGGCAATGCGCCGGCAGTTCGATGCGCTGCGCGCGTTCCGGGCGCCGTTCCGGGAGCGCGCGCACGACCTCCGGGATCACATCGCCCGCGCGACGGACAATCACGGTATCGCCCAGGCGCAGGTCCTTGCGCACGATTTCGTCCATGTTGTGCAGCGT
>JAYUZI010000253.1:0-5590 GCA_043751915.1 Gammaproteobacteria bacterium
GGATGAGCAGCGGCTCATTGATGCGGCGCTCGAGCGCGCGCACGCTGCGCTCCCCGACCTGCTGCGCGATGGCGCGCAGAAGGCCATGAACCGTTTGCATACACGCGACGAAGCCGGCCCGACGGGCGGCTCGCCGGGAGAAGAATGAGCATCAAGTGTGGAATCGTGGGGCTCCCCAATGTTGGCAAGTCGACCCTGTTCAATGCGCTGACGCGAGCGCAGATTGCGGCGGAGAACTATCCGTTCTGCACCATAGATCCGAACGTGGGCATTGTGCCGGTGCCCGACCCGCGGCTCGAACTGCTGGCCGGTATCGTGCACCCGGAGAAAGTCGTTCCCACGGCGGTCGAGTTCGTCGACATCGCCGGGCTCGTGGCCGGCGCCTCGCAGGGCGAGGGCCTGGGCAACAAATTCCTGGCGCACATCCGTGAGACCGACGCCATCGCACACGTGGTCCGGTGCTTTGATCACGATGACATCGTGCACGTCGCCGGACGCATCAACCCGGTCTCAGACGTGGATGTCATCAACACCGAGCTGGCGCTCGCCGACCTGGCGGTCGTCGAGAAGGCAGTCGATCGCGCCGCCAAGGCGATGAAGAGCGGCGACAAGGATGCTGCGCGTCGCCACGTGCTATACGTGCGCGTGCAGGCGGCGCTCGATGCGGGGACGCCCGCCCGCGTGGTGCCGATCGCGGAGGAAGAGCGGCGCGACATGCGGGAGCTGCAGCTCTTGACGGCAAAACCCATCATGTACGTCGCCAACGTCGACGAAGCCACGCTGACCCACGACAACGCCCATCTCACCGCGCTCCGCGAGCGCGCCCGTGCCGAGGGCGCGACGGTGGTGCCGGTGTGTGCGGCCATCGAGGCCGAAATCGCCCAGCTCGAAGAGGCCGAGCGCGCCGAGTTTCTCAAGGACCTGGGCTTGAGCGAGCCGGGCTTGAATCGGGTGATACGCGCCGGCTACGAACTGCTGGGCCTGCTCACCTATTTCACCGCCGGAGTGAAGGAAGTGCGCGCCTGGACGGTGCGGCGCGGCAGCACCGCGCCCCAGGCCGCTGGCGTCATCCACACCGACTTCGAGCACGGCTTCATCCGCGCCGAAGTGATTTCCTTCGAGGAGTTCGTCCGCTGCCGCGGCGAGGCGGGCGCGAAAGAGGCCGGCAAGATGCGGCTCGAGGGCAAGGAATACGTCGTCCGCGAGGGCGACGTCATGCACTTCCGCTTTAACGTCTGA
Source organism: Gammaproteobacteria bacterium (assembly GCA_043751915.1). Taxonomy (GTDB): domain Bacteria; phylum Pseudomonadota; class Gammaproteobacteria; order Steroidobacterales; family Steroidobacteraceae; genus FEN-1191. The sequence goes on from JAYUZI010000253.1 coordinate 1,240, forward strand.
TCAGCGCTTGCTGCGGCTGCCCGCGGCGGGCGTCACTGGCAAGGCCAGTAGCCGCGCACGCACGTCGAGCACGTCACGCTTCAGGTGCGGCAGGAGTGCCCGCATGCTGTCGCTGTCATCCTCGGCCTTCGCCGGCGGGGCCAGATAGCTGTCGCAGTAGCTGCGGAAGTATTCCGAGTACAGCTGCTCGTAGCGGCGGAATGGATCCCCGAAGGCCTGGTGCACCAGGATAGTGGCGCCGAAGTGCTCGGCACAGAGCAGGCTGGCTGAGCCGCGCAGGTAATTGCTGTGCTCGGCGACAATGGCCTGGCTGTAGCTTCGGGTGCCATGGAAATGCTGCATCAGGTCGCGCCGGCTCGTGCCACGCACGGCGTGCCCACGCAGGTATTCGAACAGCGCTTTGCGATGCACCAGTGAAAAGGCCGTCGACAGCAGAGCGCGCGCTTGCACGGCGCCCCGGTTCGGTCGCGCCACGGCCATCATGAGCCGCGCGTGTTCCACTTCCCAGCGCCGGTAATCATGTGGGTTGGCGAGTATCTGCGCCGCAATCTGCTGTTCGATCGACGCAGCGCCCCGCGCAACGCGCGCCATGTGCGCCTCGGATTCCTCCATGAGTAGTTCGCGGCTCACCACCGGTGGCCCGCCGGTGAGGTTCAGACGGAGCAGGCGCGTGAAAGTGTCAGCGATACTCGGTCGGGTGCTCGAAGCAGACATCGGTTGCGGGTTCTCCGGTGCAAAAACGTCGCGTCGGCTCGCGCTGCGAAGGCGCGGCGGACATTTGGTATAGACCACGGATGTTGCGCGCGTCTGACGCTGATCGCCAAGCTTTTTTTCTGAAGTCTGCTGTCGTTGGATTCCCACCACGGAAACAAATACCGGGTTCTGTAGAATCCGCTTAAGATTTGCTCAAGATGGCTTGGTGGAGGTGGCCGCGTACTCGCCTTGACGGGGGGGCGACAGGCCGGGAGAATCCGCCACCCTTTCGGGTATATAAGGCTAGGTAGCTCAGCTGGTTAGAGCGTGGCACTCATAATGCCGAGGTCGTGGGTTCGAGTCCCACCCTAGCCACCAATAGATCAATGACTTGCGAGTTTCGCTTGAGGCCGCACGATAGAAAGTGCGTGACTTTTGCGTGACCCCAGCTCGCACACTTTCTCCGCAGCCGCAATCAGCGCGCTGATTTCGGGCGCCGAGTAGTGTGTGGTGACATGTTCCGACTTGTGGCCCAGCAGGAACTTGCGATCCTCGAAGCCAATACCCGCCACCCGAAGTCGATGCCCGAAGGTGTGCTTCAAATCGTGCACCCGAAGACGCCGAAACCCCAAAGGGGCTGGTCTCCCCAACTCGGCGGCGTAGCGATCCGCCGCACGTTCCCGAGCACCAGTCCCGCCTGAGTTGTAAATCTTCGTGAGTGGCCAGCCGTTGCGAGTGAATACCCGCTCGGGATGGTTGCCGCGACAGCTTGCGATGACGGAGCGGGCCACGTGGTTGAGCACCACATACCGGTCGAGTCCATTTTTCACAAAGCCGCGCGGGATCACGAAGACGGAAGTTTCCAGCTCCGGCACGGGTACTTCCCACGCCCAACGCAAGTTCACGACCTCCTGTTCCCGAAGCCCCGTGTTCACCTTGAACAGCGCCATCGTGGCGAGGTGGCCCTTGAGTTCGGAAAACAGCAATCGCTCTTCGTCGATCGACAGTGGATAAGGCTCGCGCTTGTTTGGATGCCGTTGCATTTGAACCAGCGGCAGCGTCGCAAGCCACGGCCGATCTTCCTCGTCTCGCCACAGCCGCGCCGCCAGATTGAGAATCCGCCGTACCACCGCCAGATCGCGATTGATGGTGCCCGGGCTGATTCCGGCTTTGAGCCTCGCACGGACGAAGGGCTGCAAGGTGTCGTGATGTACACGACGCCCCGGCAGTTCGCCAATGAAAGGGTCCAGCGTTGTCAGCGCCCGAGCGTCCCGCTCCAGGCTTCGTTTGTGCGAATTCTCCGTCAGGTACTTGGTGGCCGCTTCGCGAAAAATCCACTCGCGACGCGCACCGAACAGCCGCACCGCCCGAACCTCCTCCATTCGGCGGGCTAGAAGTGCTTGCGCTTCCCTGAAGTCGCCAGTGCCAGTGCTTTCGCAAATGCGCGCTCCGTAGACAATTTTATCAATGTGCCAGGCTCCGCCGCGAAGCTGGAGCCCAGACGTTCGTCTTCCAATGTGTCCCATGGCTTTCTCCTGTGAGCCGCGGGACGTCCGTTGCGGCACCTATACTCCTCGGCAGCGGCTTCCATTTCAAGGCGGTCGAAGGCCTTGCCTTGGCTGCCGATGCGAATTTCAATCAGTCCTGGTCGGATTTCGCGATTGAAGCGGTTTTTGTCCATGCCGAAGAATCGCGGGGCGTCGCGGAAGCGGATGAAGCGGGGCAGAAAGTGCGTTGAAGACGGCGGCCCAGGCGTGGCGGTGGCGCCGGCACATGTACCTACTTCGACAGGACTACTGTCGTTGACGCGCGGACTGCGATGGACCCCGGCGAATTTCGCGGTACGGGAGCGGTATCGGGAGGACGATGGCCCACAACGTGTATCCGGCACTGGCGACGAGAAGTCGAGCGGCAATTGCAGCGCTTGTGACGGTCGGCTCGGGGTCTGATCAGAGGAGCTCTGGTGCATCTTCAAGGCTGTAATGTGTGGAAGCGGCAGAACGCGTCAAAGCTTTCTCAAGGTCGACTATCGCAGTGAACGCGCCACAAAGTCAGGTCAGGTTTCGATGCAAAACTGGGCAATACCTATGCGGCACCTTGTTGATTTGCAGTGACAGGCATTGCTTACGCGACGGCAGCGGCGGTCGCGTTGATGACCAATGGTGCTGATTTGAGTTGATTGCAGGATAGATTCGCAGCGGCTATTGGGCCACATTGGGCCACAAATGTTGCTGCATTTGAGCTGGCCAGTTGCCCCGGGGTTTTGCCGTGTATTGCCACGAAACCCACGCTGCCGTCGCACCCGCGTTCGTTGCACACTGAACCACAGATAGCGCGGTCCTCGTGGAGCACAGACGGTGGCAAGACAGCGATTTCGTATCGGCGGTGATCGACAGCCGGCACTCGATATTGTGAGTTACGGGCGGCGCGGCGTTGATCATCCTGGCCGATTTACTCCAGAGCAGGTGGCGCAGATAGCGCGAACTGTGCGCCGCTCGCCAGAAGTAATGGTCAAGGTATCGGGTGGTGGCAGCACGCCTGGCGCGGTCGCCGCGCACTTTCAATACATCAGTCGGAACGGGGAACTTGAACTGGAGACCGGCGATGGCGATCGGGTGCAAGGAAAAGAGGATGTGAGTTCGTTGGTTGATAATTGGGACCTTGATCTCGATGTAATGACAGATCGCGACAACTATCGGATGCGCGGCGGTCGCACGCCTACCCCGAAGCTGGTTCATAACATTGTGCTGTCGATGCCGGCTCGCACACCGCCTGAGAAACTATTGGCCGCCTGCCGCGCGTTTGCTCGCGAGGAGTTTGGCCTCCAGCATCGCTATGCGTTGGCGCTGCACACGGACCAGGATCACCCGCATGTGCACCTGGTTGTTAGCGCGCACCGGAATGAGGGCGGGCGGCTCAACATCCGCAAGACCGACCTGCGGCGTTACCGGGAGCAATTCGCCCGGCAGCTTCGCGCCCAGCGAATCGAGGCTAATGCAACCCCGGCGCAGATTCGAGGACGGCTATCGCACCACGTTAACGACGGCCGATACCGGGCGGCACAGCGGGGTGAGTCTCGAATGGAGTGGCAGCAGGCGTGGCGAGTTGCCGATGCGGTGTTACCCGCCAGCGCAGAGAAGGACAGTGAGCAGGCCGTTGTAACGGCGAACTCTGTTGAGCGCGACTGGCTTGCCACTGGCGCCGTTTTGGAGAGGCAGGGGTTGGGTGCCTTGGCGGCAGAAGTAGAGCGGTTTCAGCGGTCGCTCAGGGTCCTCGGTGCAACGCCAGACCGCACAGGGTTGGGGCAGGCGCCGCAGGAACGGCCGCCCCGGCCACCGGAGCTTTTGCGTTAACGGTGGCGACGGCGCATCATATTCGTGCGACTGATTGAGTTGCCTGCGCGACCCGCCCATGTCGGTCGCCTTATCTTCTAAGCGGCCCTGCAAGCACTGGGCCGTTTTCGTTTGTAGCTCTGCGGCTGCGGAATGAGCTATATAAAGATACAGAAAAGTCGCACTAAGTGCGAAGTTTATGTAGTATCGTATAGTTATGGGCAGCGAACCATTCCGGCTACCTCCCTCGCGCGCGCGCCTGTCTGCGGTGCTGCGCGCGGCCAAAAACGTCGTATCCATCGAAGTTACCGCAAAGGTTCTGGGAT